>JBGTKN010000528.1:0-1931 GCA_041744615.1 Hyphomonas sp.
AAAATCATCTGCGCACGACGTTTCGAGGCGTCGGCCAAATCGAGATTGATGAAATATACGTCGGCATTGACCGGCAAGGGCGGCAATACGTCATGCCGGTTCAGGCGAAAGGTGGATCCGATCAGCTTTCGGTTGTTCAGACGAAGCAGGATTTGCTTTGCTGCTCGGAGAAGTTTCCTGACCTGATCTGCCGTGCCATTTCTACGCAATTCATGGCCGATGACCTGATTGCGCTATTCGAGCTGGACACCCGCAAGAACCTTCCTGATTTCGCCGGATCGTGATTCACTGGCCTGGAGGGACGGTCAGGGAGCGGGCGAATGGATCAGCGGAGCTTTTTCGGGCTTACGGAGCACCTTGAGGCGCTGAGCAAGCACGGCGATCCTCTGGAAGTTCTCGATGCGACAGTGGACTTCGAGTACTTCCGGGGCTGGCTGGTCGAGGGATTGGGCTACGGCGACGGCTCGAAGGGCGGGCGGCCGCCGTTCGACCCGGTGTCGATGTTCAAGGCTCTGATCCTTCAGGCGCAGCATAACCTCTCCGATGCGCGCATGGAGTTCATGATCCGGGACCGGCTGTCCTGGATGCGGTTCCTCGGCTTCGACCTCGGGGCGCCGACGCCGGATGAGAACACGATCCGTCACTTCCGGAACCGGCTGACCGAGACGGGAACGCTGAAGCGGGTGATGAAGGCCTTCGACTGGCAATTGCAGAAGAAGGGGTACATCCCCATGGCCGGCCAGATCGTCGACGCCTCGCTGGTCCCTGCGCCGAAGCAGCGTAACACCGAGGATGAGAAGGCGGCGATCAAGGCGGGCAAGTCGGCCGGAGAGATCTGGCCGGACGAACCGAACAAGGCGGCCCAGAAAGACGTCGATGCGCGCTGGACGCTGAAGATCGGCGGCAAGGTCCGCTATCGGGCGGACGGGACGCCGCTTCCGATGATCGCGACGCCGGTCTTCGGCTACAAGTCCCACATCAGCATCGACCGGCGCTTCGGTTTCATCCGCGAGGCGGCCGTCACCTCGGCGGCCGCGCCCGACGGGCGGCAACTCAAGCGCATCGTCAGCCGGGAGAACACCGGCTCCGAGGTCTGGGCGGACAGCGCCTATCGCAGCCGGAAGAACGAGAAGTGGCTGGCGGAGGCGATGCTGACGAGCCGCGTTCACCGCCGCAAGCCGGCGGGCCGGCCCATGCCGCAGGCGACCGCCCGGGCCAATGCGAAGAAGTCGCCGATCCGCGCCGCCGTCGAGCATGTCTTCGCGCATCAGAAGGCCCGGTTCGGCCTCTTCATCCGGACCATTGGCCTGGCGCGGGCAGAGGCGAAACTGACCCTCGCCAACATCGCCTACAACATGAACAGGCTGGTCTTCCACGAGCGCCGCGCCGCCATGGGGTGAGTCTGTCCGGAGCCGCCTGAAACGCCCCGAAGCCGCCTCGGATCACCCTACCCAAGGCAAAACACGGGCTGACGGCGCCCGGCGCCAGCGACGTCGCTCAACTCAGCAGGTTCTTGCGGGTGTCCAGCTCATCGAACAAGCCACCCTGACGGCTATCGCTCATATGTTAGTAGTCCCATCCTTGGTGTTAATTAACGCATATCACGCCCTTGCTAACATGTCAAACTGACCTATATATGCTAAGCAAGCATAGGGGCCGACATGAACAAGCTGGACACCAAGACCCGCGCCATGATCCTCCGCTGCCTCGTGGAGGGGAACAGCATCCGCTCTACGGCGCGGCTGACAGATACCAGCAAGAACACCGTCACGAAGCTCCTGATCGACGCGGGGAAGGTCTGCACGGCCTACCAGTTCGAGGCGTTCCGCAACCTTCCCTGCCGCCGCATCCAGGTCGATGAGATTTGGAGCTTCGTCTATGCCAAGGCGAAGAACGTCGCTGCCGCAAAGGCCGCTCCCGAGGGCGCTGGC
>JBGTKN010000529.1:0-6043 GCA_041744615.1 Hyphomonas sp.
TTCACGCCGCTCGGAAACTGCTCTAGTCTGAAGATGATTGGTCTGCCGCTTGGTTCGACCGCGTTAGGACCTATTTCCGGTTGCAGGGCCGTCCTCGAGGCACTCAAGGCGACACGAAGCGGCACTGGACGCGCCAATTTCTCCGGAATTCGGCGCTCTCCAGCCGCAGCCCGCCGTTGCGCATCTGTCGACGGTCGCATGTTCATGTCTTCCCCCGCGCCGGCCGCGACTGTGCTTCACGCGGTACAGGCTTCGGCTCCATTCCGACGAGACGCGCTATGGAGACTTTCGCTTCCAACACCCGCAAAGGTGGAATCCGGCGACGGGCACCAACAGCTTCAACTTTCTCGACTTCACCCACGTTTGCGGAAAGTCGTGAAAGGGAAAGCACAATGGACCGGTTTGCGAGGAAGCGAAGCTGAGTTCGTCGCTAAAAGGCGCGATGACCCGTTTCTGCGTAGCGTGATCTCGATATCGCTCACACCGCCACCTCCTGCGCAAGAATCTCAGCATCGACATACTTCTTGAATTCGGCGCCCGACAAGAAGCAGCGAAATCCGGCTTGGCTGGCGACAGCGAGTACGTCGCTTGTTTCGTCAAGAAGAACTGCGACCGGTTGAGACAGCTCCTCCTGAACGCCATTCGGCCAGGCCAGATCGAAGACGGCTTTCTGCTCGCCCGTATCAGCATCGGCAAAGTCGAAGGCAATCAGGCCGCGTGGAAGGCCGCGCCCGTCCATCCAGTCGTTGAGTTCTTCGAGCTGCTGCTCCTCCTGGCCGCTTGTGATTCCGCCGACGACGGTCGCCGGCATGGGCGCGGGCGCTATCGGTCCGGCAAGCCAGTCCGTATCGCCATGAAGCAATTCCTCCATACGTCGGTTGACCTCAGCAGCCAGCATGGCCTTCCGCGCCTCAAGAAAGGCGCGGAAATTCTCGATCTTCCACAGGGCCGGATCATCGGGGATCCACTGAGAGGCAAGAGCGCCGGAGTGGGCCTTCTCGATCTCCGGAAAATACTCCTCCGGCAGCCGGTCACTAATGACGAGATTGGTGTCTTTAGTGAGGAAGCAGAAATTGGCGAGGGCATTGACCTCAGCCCGCCGGTAGTCGCGCATGTAGAGCTGCGCCTTCGGGAAGATGTGGTGGACCTCCAGGCGGCTCATCTTGCCCAACATGCTGGATTTGAGCGGCAAGCCAGTCCCCCAGTCCCGCGCCTGCCCCATGCGTGTGAGAAGGTAGAGAACGGGATAGAAGCGCGCCCCGAGGCTCCAGCCGGTGAAGTGGCCCGGCTCCACGCGCAGACCGCCGTGCCAGAGGCGCAGCTGGCCGAGCAGCTTGTCGAGCCCGCCATCGGGGCCTTCGAGGGTCGCCAAATCTTGATCGATGAATGACTCGGTCGAGCCGGAGAAACGGCCCCACATCCCCGCCTGCGCAAACCAAAAGAGCAGCTTGTCACGCTCCTTCTCGTCCATGACGCCGGCACGATGGTCGAGATAGCGCACCATCACCGGGACTCCGAAGCGCCCAAAAAAGACCTGGTCGTGATCAAGCCCGAGACGGCCCCCGATGAGGTTGAGGCAGGTGTCGATGTGACGAGCCGCGCGCTTGAGTGCTCCCTGTATCTCCTCGGCGTTCTTGTCGTGCAAATAGAGGAACTTGGCCTCTCCGGTCAGGACTGTGTTTACCGATCGCAGGAGCCAGTCGAGATTGAAGTCGTATCCGGCCTTCTGCCACTCTCTGAGCTTGGCCTTCATCATGTCGCGGGCATCGGGCCAGTCGGCGCAGATTTTGGCGAGCGCCAGATCGCCCTTGGAGAGCTTCGTACCGCCGCTGTTCACCCGGTTGAAGATATCGACCACTATATCGAGCGTCTTGTCGGCCCCGGTCACCTCCTCGATGTGCAGATCGATATCGGTCACGCCGAGCAGGCGGCTTAAGCGTCCGACATAGTCGCCGATCTTCGGCGCAAGCTCTGGGTCCGCACTCAGGCGGGCGACGAACGCCCCGAGGCCCGCCGTGCCATTCTGCATCAACGCCGTGACATCGATCCACAGCGGATCGTCCTTCATCTTTACCGGCTGAAAGAAGGCGAAGGTTTCGTGCTCCAGATGAAACATCAGCCCGCCGAAGGCCTGGGCGTTGCCGTCGAAAAAGCGCGGCGGCTTGCCCCGCACCACTCCGTAGAGCGAAGTCATACGCTGCTGCCCGTCGAGCAGGAGCTTAACTACTCCGGCCGCGAGCGGCCCGTCGCCGCGATGCGTGGCGGTATTCGACTCCGTCGCCCACACGAGTAACCCGCCGACCGGATGCCGCCGATAGAGCGAGTCGAACAGTCCGCGCACCTGGTCGCGGTTCCACACGTAGCCCCGCTGAAACTCTGGCAGCGCCATGTGTCCATTGTCAATGTGATCAAGTACCGTTGAAATTTTCATCCCAACTTCACCCTGCTCGTCCAAAGCGTCTGCATCATTCTTTGGGTCATTTTACAAAATTTCTTCAATCGATTGACAAAAGCGCTCAGATTCAAACGCATTTCTGCGTTTTCAACCATAGTAGCGATTTTGGCCAAAATCGACAACCATGAATAGAATTTGGCAGCTTTTTTCATAGCACAGATTGCGAGGCGCGCGGCCCGTCGTGGCATCTCGAGGCCAAGATCGTCCTTGTGTCGCCGTTCCACGACTCTGCCGCCGCGGCACCGACCGTGACTCGTGAAGGGCGTCGGGAACGTCGACGGGATCGAGTGCCCGGCCCGCGGAGAGAATGAACCGTTTCCTGAACTCGCTCCATTCGCTTTGGATTTTATCGGCTTTGTAGATTGTCGCGGTCATTGCCGGAAACAGAGGTGGACCAGTCTAAAGGCGGTTGCCCCACCTCATTTTAGCCGAGAACGGTGCCGCCATCGACCATGGAGGTGCCCGGAATCGGTCTGGCGCGGGGGGGTCGAGAAATCCGTCTGGTGACAAGTCTCCGGGATTGCGTTCTCCAAGGTGATTGGACCGCCCATTCCGTGAGCATCCAGCCTGCCATTCCAAAAGCGCTGCGAGCGACACGCGTGGCGCGCCGAGTTCCATGCCCGCAAAGGCCAATGCGTCGGGCATCCACGCGACCACCACCATGAAGACGCCGGGAACAACCTCGACATAGGCGACTCGCCCGGACCTGCGC
This sequence comes from Hyphomonas sp., assembly GCA_041744615.1. Taxonomy (GTDB): domain Bacteria; phylum Pseudomonadota; class Alphaproteobacteria; order Caulobacterales; family Hyphomonadaceae; genus Hyphomonas. Next base: position 3,168 of record JBGTKN010000529.1, read on the forward strand.
CTGCCCCTTCACCTTGAGGGTGGGGCGACCTTTCCAAACCCTGCCGCGTGTGCCTATGACACTGGCTGGGACCTGGCCGGGCATGCAGCTAAGCCAAGATCCGAGTGAAGGTTTGTCAAGTAGTTATGGGGCGAGACGATGGAGACAGTTCTTGGCTGGCAGCTTTTGGTCGCCCTGAGCGTCATCGTCTCGCGGGGGTTCTCCGCTTGGTCAATGGTCGTCGTTGCATTCTGTTGGACCGCTTTCACTGTCTTTGCGGTCGGGACGCATCAGCTTATCTTGCTTCAACTCGGCGTGATATGGGGCACGGTCTGGCTTGTGTCACTGGTGTTTGGGGGGTCTGACAGAAAGAGCGGTACGCCTGTCGAAACGGGCAAGGCACCCGACAGGGGAAAGAGGATCGTCGAGGTCGAACCTAATTCGCTGGAACTCACCGCCATCGAGACCCCATCCGCGCGTGTTGCCCCTCCCCGACTATCATCCCACTTCCTGACCGGCGTCACAGAGGTTGCCAAGGCAAACGACAATGCGATGATTCAGCTGGCCAAGACAGCGGAGGAATACGCGAAGCGCCGCCGCGAATCCTTGGATGCCAACAAGGATTTGCGACGTCAGCTCAAGATTTTGCGAGCCTCAGTGACATCACATCTTGAGCTTAGTGACCAAAAAAAAAATGGATAAGAATTTTGCCGATGATCCCAGGCTTGCGGCGATCTACAGGAAGTTGGGAGGCGAGACGGATCGCGATCCCGCTCCCTACACGAAGTTCTCATTGTTTAGCGTCTCGCTGATGCCGGCTGAACGTGACTGCCTGCCCGCGTCGGCAATCGAACAAAGGCAGCAGATGTTGAAAGAAGCTTTGGATTTCTTGGGCGATACTCACCAGCGTGTCACTCGCGACGCCGTATTGCTGGCTGCGGTGGACTCATATCTGGACGAGTTGTTCCTTCCGTATCTTGCCGCTCAGACAAGTTTGCTCAGAATGCACCTCGACGGGATTGAAATAGGCACAATGTCGGCTGGTCCTATTCGCCCGGCACGTAGCGCCACTACCGCTTTTGCCGCGTTCCGCCAGCCTGACGTGAGTGGACTGATTCAGAGCCCAAGCGCCGTTACCGGCACGGCATCTGGGGCAGACCCGAACCCAGAAAAGCTGCCAACATCTGCGGAAGCGACGAATCCACTCGACCGGAGCGGGGTTGAAGCGGCTGCTCGAGAACTGCGGATTCCGCATCTGGTGCATTTCACCCGCTCTGAAAACCTGCCCAGCATTCTCCGGCACGGTCTAAAGTCGGTGGTGGCTTGCGAACGAGAAGAGTTGGTCCCCATGCGCAACGACCAACACCGATTTGATGCGCAACAAGACGGGACCTCCCTCTCGGTGACTTTCCCGAATTACCGCATGTTCTACAAATATCGGAAGCTCGCGCCAGGTACCGATTGGGCAGTCCTACTGATCTCGCCCCGGGTGATTTGGGAAAAGGATTGCGCCTTCTACCGTCACAATGCAGCTGACGCCCGGATGATCCGCCAGCACCGCGGCCAGAAGAAGTCCGCCCAGGCGCTGCGTGATATGTTCGCCGCCGATGACGGCGACCGAGACGCCGGGCTGCGCTCATACGACCCGACTGATCCGCAGGCGGAAATATTAGTCTATGAATCGATCGAGCCGAGCCTGATCGAGGCAATAGCATTCGAGACTGCCGACGCGCATACGAGACATATGCAGCTTCTTGGGCGCCATGAGAGCTTCTTTGCTGGAACCAGCAAAGGGCTTTTCGGACCGCGTCAACAGATCCTCACAAACCGATCAAGAGGTTAGGGTGGCAAGGAGACCGGCATTTATTAGCACAGGGACTGGGACTGGGCTGGTCCAGGTGATGCCGATCGAATTTGCATGGCACGCCGGGATGGCCAAATCGCAAAAGCAAAAGTCGATCAGATCGCTGCACGAAGCGCTCAGGGTTCATCTGCCTGCTGCGCGGGTTCTCGAAGTATCGAGCGCATCAGAAAACCCGCTCGGCGAGAGGCTGAGCGCGTTCAACCTGACTTTCCTTACGCGCGGACGTGAGCGGGAAATTCCAGTCGAATGTGCGTTTCAGGGAGCCAAGGTGTTCGAGAACGGTGGTCCCTTCACCGAACTGATGGACGCCCGACCAGTGGTCGCCAAACGTGATCCCAGGCTGCAAAACTCCGGACGTCTGATCGGTTTCAGGTTCTCTGGCCATGACTGGGCATTGGAGCCGCTGACAGCCTTTTACGACTGGATTTATATCAACGCCTTGCATTTGCAGGCGGAACTGGCCGAGGCTGTGATGGACTATGACACGTTCACTGACATAGCGTTCAATCCCGCGAAGTCCGTCAACTGCCAAGCGGGCTCAGTCGCACTCTATGCATCGCTCAGGCGCCGAAATCTTCTGCAAGAGGCGCTGAAGTCCCGCGACAGCTACCTGTCGGTGATTTCGGGGATGAATGGCAAGGGCGTCAGGAGTGACGATGGACCGCAAGGGCGGCTTCTGTAGCTCGAGCAGGGAGGAGGGTCGTTCGGAAGCATGCGCCTCCGGCAGACGGTCTCGGCGATGAAGAGGATCGCGCTTGCAACCCCGAAGGTCTGTCGTCCAAGCGTGGAACGATCCGGCGCGCCGCGTGCGAGTCGATCGAGATCGCCCTTGCGTCACCGCTCCACAACTCTGCCGCCGCGCTGACCGTGATGTCGTGGAGTGACATCAGGAACGTCGACGTGATCGAGTCCTCAGCCCACGTCTCGATCAGATACAGGCTCTCGGCGCGGTCGCGCGCGGCGCGGGACCACCTCACCCGCACCACCAAGCTCGCCGCCCGCGCCAAACAGGCCATCCTCGCGGCCGCGTTCC
>JBGTKN010000530.1:0-1781 GCA_041744615.1 Hyphomonas sp.
CCAGTCCTTGTTCCGCGTCGGGTGGTTCGAGCCGTCGTAGTCCACGAGATACGGCGGGTCGGTGGCGAACAGCACGGCGCGCTCGCAGTTCATCAGGCGGCGCACATCGGCAGCGCTGGTGCTGTCGCCGCAGAGCAGGCGGTGGTCGCCGAGGATCCACAGGTCGCCCGTGCGCGAGGCCGGATTGCGCGGCGGCTCGGGGATGGTCACCGGCGGCACGGAGCCCCCGGCGCCACCTTCTTCACCGTCGTCTTCCGCGACGTAGGCCAGCAGCTTGTCCAATTCGCCGTCGGAGAAGCCGACGAGCGACAGGTCGAAGTCTTCGGCCAGCAGGTCGTTCAGTTCCGCCGACAGCAGCGCCTCGTCCCAGGTGCCGAGTTCGGTCAGCTTGTTGTCCGCGATCCGGTACGCCCGGCGCTGCGCCTCGGTCAGATGGCCCAGCACGATCACCGGCGCTTCGGTCAGCCCCAGTTGCGTGGCGGCCAGCACGCGCCCGTGCCCGGCGATCAGTTCGCCATCCTCGGCGACGAGGCAGGGCACTGTCCAGCCGAACTCGGCCATGCTGGCGGCGATCCTGGCGACCTGGTCCGCGCCATGCGCCTTCGCGTTCTTCGCGTAGGGCTGGAGGCGCGCGAGCGGCCAGGTCTCGATCGCGTCCGGGGCGAAGCTCAGCGTCATGGTGGGCAAGGTTCCTCGGTTGGGTGGATGCCGGTGGCTTCCGGACTCCAGATGCCGTGCTGGACTCCGCACGGGGTCCAGCGGCCACCAGCGGTGTCCGGTCGGAAGGCCAGCTTTCATTGGTGTTCGCGCGGGGCTCGGGTGGGTCCGGCTTCCGGGTGGCTTCCCAAAAATCCGGCCCTGTCGCTGGCGATGTCCCGCGCTTCGCCCGCCAGCATACGAATATCGCCAGGAAGGAACCGGAAACTGCCTCGGAGGTGGACCCCGGCCGGACCCTCGCTGGATACCGGGGTCCAGAAGGCCCCCGTCAACGCAAAAGGGAGAGCGAGCTTTCCAGCGCACTCTCCCCATCTTGCCTTCGGAATAGCATAGATCTGTTGCAGATGTCGAAGGAAAAAGTGTTGCAACACATTGGAGTCACTGCGCATTCAGGCGCGCTGCGATCTTGGTCAGGGCCAGCTGCCAGCGACGCCAGGCCGTCGTGCGGTCGCAGCCGAGTTCGCCGCTGATCTGCTTCCACGGCACGCGGGCCGCGCGCGACCAGACCAGCTTGCGTTCCGCCTCCTCGATCCAGAGCACCCAGTCCGAGGTCTGCTCGAGACGCGTCATCGCGGCGGCCGAGGGCCAGAGCCGCATCGGCTGGGGTTCCATCGCCGCGATCTCGCGGCTGGTCCGCACGATGTCCGGCCAGGCATTGAAGTAGCCCTGCGCTTTCACGGGCGGCAGCTTGCGCAGGGTGCGGAACGCTTCCTCGAAATGATCGGCGACGCAGTCGGCGGTCCATTCACGATCAGCCATGACGCGCCTCCCTGGCAGAGGGGCGCGGGCCGTAGAGCTTCTCGCCGAGCTGGCGGACCAGTTCACGCTCGGGCCAGGTGAGACGGTCGTCATCGGCGGAGACCGCGAGGACGCCCTGTTCCTGCCAACCCTCGCGCTTGACCTGCTCGGGATCCCGGCGCCGACCGCCGTAGCCGTGGGGATGCCATTTCATGCGACACCTCCCTTCGTCTCGATCGCCCAGAGCAGGATGGCGATGGCGTCGGCTTCGTTGTCGTCAGCTGGGCTGAAGCCGCGGGCGCGGACGGCGGCGACCATGGCGGCCT
>JBGTKN010000531.1:0-10161 GCA_041744615.1 Hyphomonas sp.
GGCACGCCGAGACCCGCGAAGAAGCGCTGCGTCAGCCGGGTGCCGGACCAGCCGGGCTTGGGTGTGGCGAGGAGGGTGCCGTAATCGGGCGACGCGGGATCGACATCGACCGGCCCGAAGCTGGCGATCCCGAGACAGGCGAGCCTCGCGCCCCGCTCCGTGAGCCTCTCGCGGAAGAAACCGAGGCAGGCACCGATGGTCTCTTCCGGCGACGTGACGGGAATGCGGCGGGTGTCGAGGAGGTGGCCAGACGCATCCGCGAGGGCGCACTTGAACGTCGTGCCGCCGGCATCGATGCCGCCGAGAAGGCTGACCGGCGCGGCGGTAGGCGGGACCTGGGTCATGGTTATCTTTTTCTTGTCGTCGAGCACGGCCGGAAATCCCTTATCATGGCCTTCTTGGTTCCATGTCCGGATTGCAAAACCTTTACGCGAACCTGTTCAAATTGAACGCGCCGGAAACCTCGCAGGGTGCCGTCAGCCTCCGGACGAGGGGCCGATATAACCGAGATTGGTGGCAAGGCGGATGGTCTGCGCGCGCCCCGATACGCCCAGCTTGCGGCTGGCATTGGTGAGGTGGAAGCGAATCGTCGGCACTGAAACCGCCATGATCTGGGCGATCTCGTTGTCGGTCTTGCCGGCGGCGGCCCATTTCAGGCACTGGAGTTCGCGGCGGGTGAACTCGGCTGCTTCAGCCGGCACCCCGGGCTGGTGCGCATCGCGGTATGCCGAAAGAAATGTCAGCGCAAGGATAAACATTTGTGCCGCGCGTGCTTGGAAGATGGCAGCGATGTCGATGCAGTCGTCGCCGGTAGCCCAGACGACCGCGCCGATGACACCGAGCGGGGAATGGATCGGACAGGTGACGGCGCCCGCGATGCCATGGCTGGCATAGGCGGCAGGATCGATGTGGCGGTTGACTTCCTCGAGCGCACGCACCTCGCGCCAGCTGTGCATCTGGCCGCCCTGAAAGTAGAAGGGCTCGCCGCAAACCCGCACGACGCCGATCAGACAGGCACGCAACGCAAAGGAGCGGTCTTTCCAGTAGATGACATCCGGATTGAGCCAGCGGAACACGGTCTCCGCCAGCGCGCGCCCATCCGGACCTGTCATCGGTGCAGGATCGCTGATGTCGGCGCTGACGGCGACATAAGGTAGACCGATCTCGCGGCCGAGCCGGTCTATCTGCCGGGCGAGCGCCATCACGGTGTCGAGATCACGGGTTGGTAGTTCCGGCATCATCGTGAGTTGGCGAGCCCTATCATTTCTGTCAGCTTGCAGATGGGAACGCGGCCCAGCTTCTTGAAGGCACAGAAACCGCACGGGGGAAGAACCAGACCATGAACCTTGATCTGACGTCTCAGGATATCGAATTCCGCGACGAAGTGCGAGCGTTTCTCAAGCAGAAGCTAACACCTGACCTCGCGGCAGCCGGACGGCTGGCGACAAGCGTCTTCATCGAGCCGGAGTTCACGCTGCCCTGGCAGCGCATCCTGCATACGCGTGGCTGGGTCGCGCCGCACTGGCCGAAAGCGCATGGCGGCACCGGCTGGGACGAGATGCAGCGCTATATCTTCGCCTCCGAATGCGCGCGGGCCGGCGCGCCGGGTCTTTCGCCCATGGGTCTCGGCATGGTCGGTCCCTGCATCATCGGCTACGGCACGCCGGAGCAGAAGGCGCTCTACCTGCCGCGCATACTTTCGGGCGAAGACTACTGGTGCCAGGGCTATTCGGAACCCGGTTCGGGATCGGACCTCGCCTCGCTGCAGCTCAAGGCCGAGAGCGACGGCGACGATTATGTGCTCAACGGCACCAAGATCTGGACGACCCACGCACATCACGCCAACAAGATGTTCTGCCTTGTACGGACGGATTTTTCCTCCAAGCCGCAGATGGGCATCACCTTCCTGCTGCTGGACATGAAAACGCCGGGAATCAAGGTCGATCCGATCATCACGCTGGCGGGAGAGCATGAGCTGAACCAGGTGTTCTTTGACGACGTGCGTGTTCCGAAATCCGGGCGGCTGGGCGCAGAGAATGATGGCTGGTCGGTGGCGAAGTACCTGCTCGAGTTCGAGCGCGGCGGTGGTTCGTCGGCCGGGCTCGAGGCTGTTCTCGCCAGGTTGCAGAGACACGTTCAGGCCGATTCCAATGCCGACCTGGCGCTGATCCGGCGCATCAGTGAACTGTCGATGCGCATGGAGGCGATCAAGGCCACCGAGCAGCGCATCCTCTCCGACCTGACGAGTGGCCAGCCGCCGGGCCCGGCCGGATCAATGCTGAAAATCCAGCGGACGGAATTGATGCAGGCGATTGATGAGGCGGGCGTCAACTCGCTCGGCCTGTATGCCGCGCCCTATCAGCCGGACGCCTGGCAGCCAGGCGCAAATGCATCTATCCTCGGACCGGACGCGCTCGTGACCGGCATGGCGCGATATCTCAACAACCGCGCGGGGTCGATCTATGGCGGCTCGAACGAGGTCCAGCGCAACATCATGGCGAAAGCCGTTCTGGAGCTCTGACCGGTAGCCGAGCCGGGGTTTCCGCGGCGGCGCCCATGCGCGACGTCGCGTCATACTATCACTTTCGATAGCTTGTCCCTGACAGGCCGTTTTGACCATTCTCCCGTCCAAACACCGATAAAATCTCCCGGGAGGAAAGCATGAAGTCACCAGATCAGACTCGTATTCTATTGGCCGCCGGCGTATCCGCCATCGCCTTGACGGCACATGCCCCGGCCCTCGCACAGACCGCCGGCGCGCCGGAAGAAACCGCCTGAGCCGCCGAAGAAGTTTCGAGTGATCTGAAGCTCACCTCCATTGTCGTGACCGCGCAGCGACGCGAAGAATCCGCGCAGGACGTGCCGATGGCTATCCAGGCGTTCAGCGAGGACACGCTGAAGCAATTGCGCATCAACAGTGTCGAGGACCTGCAGACGGTCGTGCCGGGCTTCACCGTCTCGCAGTCCTATCAGGGCGTGCCGACCTACACCCTGCGCGGCATCGGCTTCAACACGATCAACCTCTCGGCGACCTCGACCGTCGGCACCTATGTCGACGAGGTCGCCTATCCCTATCCGTTCATGAACTCCGGCCCGGTATTCGATGTCAGCCGTGTCGAAGTCCTGAAAGGGCCCCAAGGCACGCTGTTCGGCCGCAACACGACTGCCGGCCTCGTCAACGTCGTCACCAACAAGCCATCCGATGAATTCGAGGCAAGCGCATCGGTTGACATTGGCAATTACGACACCTGGAACATCCAGGGTGTGCTGAACCTGCCGATCGCCGAGAACATCCAGGCCCGCTTCGCGTTCCGCAGCGAGAACAGCGATGATGGCTGGCAGCGTTCGGTCACCCGTCCTGACGAAGATCGCGGCACGGTCGACAAGATCGGTTTCCGCGCTGCGCTGGCCATCCAGCCGACCGACAGGCTGGACATCGACCTGTCCTACAATGGCTGGATCAACAAATCCGACACGATCGGCGGCCAGGGCATCGGCCTGACACCGAATACCGACCCGACCTTCATCGTGCCGGGCACGAGCGGCCCGGCCTCGGCCTCAGCCTTCCTTCAACCCGGCCTGTTCAACTACCTCCAGAACAACTTCCCGACCAGCGCCGAACAGTCCGACTGGGCAACTTATTCGGACCGTGCCGCCACCATCGGCGGCGTGCCGGGCATCGATGGTCCGCACGAGGAGGATTCGACCTTCAGCGCGATAAAGCTCGGCATGGACTACACATTCGACAATGACATGCGGCTCGTGTCGCTGACTGGATACAACAAGCTCGAGCGCGAGTCGGTGCTCGACTGGTTGGGCGTGCCCTACCAGATCCTGCTTCAGGACATCGACGGCGAGATCAAGTCGTTCAGTCAGGAACTGCGCCTCGAAGGCGAGACCGACCGCGCCAACTGGCTGGTCGGCGCCTATTACGGCAAGGATGAGACGACCGACGGCAATCGCACGATGCTACGCGACAATGCCAACTCGAACTTCGTATCGACCGCGGCCTACCTACTGACCGTCGACCCGACGCTGCTCGGCCTGCCGGGCGCCGTCTCCGGCCTTGTCTCGCTGGTCAATGTCGACCCGGAAACCGGATTGCCCTACACCGCCGCCGAACTGCTGAATTCGTTCCAGACCTATTACGACACCGGCGAGTTCGAATCGACGACCCAGAGCCTGTTCGCCAATGCCGACTGGGAAATCACGCCGGAGTTCTCGCTCACGACAGGCATTCGCTATACCAAGGACAGCCAGGAGTATGTTGGCTGCTCGGGCGACGTGAACGGTTCGATGCAGCCGAACGTCAACGTGTTCAACCGCGTTTTCTTCTCCCTGCTCTACGGTCTGCCGATGCCGCCGGCCGCGCTCGAAGAGAATGGGTGCAACACCTATGACCTCGCGACCAACTCTTTCGGACCGGTCGAATCCGAAACTAAGGAAGACAATGTCAGCTGGCGGATCGTCGGCAATTGGACGCCGCGCGACAACATGTTGCTGTTCGCCTCGGTGACGCAGGGCTACAAATCCGCCTCGACACCGGTGAACGCCGCCTCGAAATCCGAGCAGAACGCGCCCGCCACACAGGAAGACCTGCTGGCTTACGAGCTCGGCCTGAAGGCCCGCTTCTTCAACCAGCGCCTCCAGACCAACGCGTCCGTGTTTTACTATGACTATACCGACAAGCAGGTCGCCGCCTTCTTCCCGGATCCGATCTACCGGGCCCTTTCGCGCCTGCAGAACGTGCCCAAGGCCGAGGCCTACGGCCTCGACGCCGAGATGACCTGGCTGATCAGCGAGAACCTCACGGCAATGGGCGGCCTCACCTTGCTCAAGACCGAGATCAAGGAATTCGACACGTCGGACGCCTTCGACCTGCCGACCAGCCGCGCGGGGGATCCGTTCCTCTACAGCCCGGAAACCTCCGCCAGTCTGGCACTCCTGTATGACCGTCCGGTCACGGCGAAGCTCGGCGTGCGCGGTTCGCTCTCGGGCCGCTGGCAGAGCGACTCGACGGCCGGCGATCCGAACGATCCGCTGTATGACATCGACGCCTATGGCACCCTCAACGGGTCGATCGGAATCTATTCGCTGAACGACAAGTGGGACCTGTCCGTCTGGGGTCAGAACCTCACCGACGAATACTATTGGCAGCAGATCACCTCCAACGCGAACGTCGTGCTGCGCTTTGCAGGCAAGCCGCGGACCTATGGCATGACCCTCAGCTACCGTTACTAGAAACCCGTTTCCTCCCAGGGACTCGCCGTGGCAGGCAACTGCCACGGCTTTCTTTTTGCTGAAGATTCGCGTGAGAAGCGATCGGCAGGTATCTTGCAAAGTGGGGGTAAAACCTGCGTCCGGAGACCCCTGTCCATGCTACGCCAAATTCTGCCTGCCGCCGTCCTGCTCGGCGCTGCCTTCGCCACCGGGTGTGCCCAGACCGGCGCCATTCCCGCCACCGCCCTGACCGTGTCTTCCGAACCGGCGCCCGGCTGGCGGCCATTTTCCGCTGACAGCCCCTGGAACACGCCGATCCCGGCGGATGCCAGAATTGATCCGAAATCGGACGTTCTCGTCGCCGACCTCGGGGCAACCGGCGCGCTTTATGTGAATATGCCCGAATGGTCGGTCATGGTTAAATACTTCGACTCGGCTAAGGCCCCGAAGCGCCGCGTCCGCGCGCTGTATGCCGGCCGCCATGGACCGGGCTTCGGGCCCGGCGAAACGGTTCCGCTTCCCGCGGACGCGCTGGATTCCGAAACACCGGTCGCCCAGAGCAATTACTTCACGCTCGTAGATCCGGTCCGCAACCTCGCCTGGGACATGCGCCAGTCGGGCCAGACGCCCGACGGCGAATGGTATGCCGGCTTCGGCGCGGCGGTCGACCTCTCGGGAACCGGCGTCGCGATGCCCTGGATGAAAGCCGAACGCGCCGACCTGTCGGGCGGCGCACGTCCCTCCGGCACGCCCTTGCTCGCCGGATTGATCCGAGTCGATGAGGTCAAGGCCGGCAGCATCGACCATGCCCTCGCCTTCGCCTATCCGATGGCCCGCACCGGCAAGTTCGTGCCTCCCGCCAGTATGGCACTGCAAGCGGCCGACAAGGCCAGCGAACGTCATCTCGGCCTGCCGATGGGCGCCCGGATCCAGCTTGATCCCAGCTACGATATCGACAACACGCTGCTGTCACCTGCCGCAAAAGTCATCGCCAGGGCGTTGCAGACGTACGGCGCCATTCTCGTCGATGAGGCAGGCGCCGCCGTGCTCTACGCCGAAAGTGGTCCCGAGCAGTTGGCCGCCTGGGAAGGCCTACTCGCGCCCGGCGATCTGCAGATGCTGTTCACGCCGGAGTTCATGGCACTGAACTTCCGCGTGATCGACACCGGCGAAATCCTGCCGGGTGTTCCGCAGAACTACAACTAGCCCCTGAACGGACAATACCGGCGGCCAGGATCCACGGCTTACTCCGAGAGGCCGCGGGCCGCTTCTGCTTCGAGGGCGGACTTGCCGGCGAGGCGCCCGGCCTTGCCGTGGCCGAGATACTTGAGCGCAAAGCTGCCTGCGCTGAGCAGCACGCCGAGGATGATTGCCACCACGCCGAGACTCCAGAACACGTCTGAATAGGTCTCGAGCGCTTTGCCTGGATCGAGCACCTGCCCTGCGACCGTGTCGCTCGCGGTGAACTGGGCGATCAGGCCCGCCACATATTGCGCAAAGGCCGAGGACAGGAACCAGCCCGCCATCATGAAGCTGACGACTGCGGCCGGTGACAGCTTGGTGATCATAGACAGGCCGACAGGCGACAGGCACAATTCGCCGGTCGTGTGCAGCAGGTAGGCGAGCACCAGGAAGACCAGAGGCACGCGGAAGCTTTCGTCCGCGAACTGAACGCCCCAGACCAGCACCCAGAAGCCGAGGCCGACCTGCACGAGGGCCAAGCCGAATTTCAGCGCCGTATTTGGATCCGCCTTGCGCGCGCCCAGCCAAGCCCAGAGCGCAGCGAAGGCGGGAGCGAAGAGCAAAATGAACCCCGAGTTGAAACTTTGCGTCTGCGCGGCCGTGACAGTCATGAAGCCATCATTCGGCAGCTGCGTGTTGCGCTCTGCAAACTGGTTCAGCGACGATCCGCCTTGTTCGAACAGCGACCAGAACACGACCGACATGAAGATCAGGAACAGCGCGAGGATCAGTTCCTGAACTTCGCGCAGGTTGCATTTCGTCACCATGTAGAAAATCAGATAGCCGCCGAACAGCGTCAGCCCGCTCATCAGCGTGAGGAAGGTGAATTGCGGTGTCTGAAGCAGGAACCAGACGGCTGCCACGCCCGGGATAGCCAGCAGATAAAGCAGCCATTCGAACGAGACCGGGCCGAATTTCTTCGCCAGCAATTCCGGGTTCGGCGGCGCGCCGACATGGTCCGGCAACTGGCGCTCGCCCGGGCTCCAGAAGGCGAGGCGCTGGCGGGTAAAGACGAGCCAGCCGAGGGCCATGCCGACAGCAGCCAGGCCGAAGCCCGCCCACCAGCCGACCGTCTGGCCGAGATAGCCACAAAGGATCGCCGCCCAGAAGGCACCAAGGTTGATGCCGTAGTAATACAGAGTGAAGCCGGCATCGCGCTTTGGGTCGTTCTCCTCATACAGCTGGCCGACAATCGAGGAGATGTTGGCTTTCAGGTAGCCGACACCCATCACGATCAGCGCAAGCGCGAGGAAGAGTATGTTCGTGTACAGAGGATCTCGCACCGGCTCCGACAGCGTCTCCATGATGTTGGGAATGACCGTCGGCAGCGGGCTGCCGGTGTCCAGGCCGGTAAACGTGATACCGCCGCCATCGCTGACATTTGCACGGCAGCCGTCATAGCTCTCTTCGCCGCCAAACAGGCAGCGCTGCGTGCCGGTCTCGATGAACACTTGGCGGGAGCCGCCGCGTCCTTCAACGGCGAGATTGTATTCCACGCCATCGACCTGCATCGTCTGCGTTGCCTGCGGACCGTGCAGGCCCATCGTCAGGTGGCCCGCCACGAGCAACAGGGCGCCGAAGGCGATGGCCTTGCGGTTGCCGAGATACTTGTCCGCAAGGAATCCGCCCAGCAGCGGCAGCAGGTAGACGAGCGCGGTGTAGGACCCGTACTGGCCCTGCGCCGTGCGGTCATCGAATAGGAAGTGCTGGGTCAGGTAGAAGATCAGCAGGCCGCGCATGCCGTAGAAGGAGAAGCGTTCCCACATCTCGGCGAAGAAGAGGATGTGCAGGCCCTTGGGATGCTGGCGCATCTGGCTGAACACAGGGATACACGTCGCCAGTGTGATGATAATGCCCAGTACAATAACCAGCATAAACGGCTCCCCAGCGCGCTAAGTGACACGGCACGCCGGAGGCGTCCGGATTGTGCAAGAGGTTTGACCATGCCCCGGCGGAGGGCTCAAGGCGGTTTCTGCCGTTGCGCCAAATGCGCCTCACGCACGAAAACAGTCCTCACCTCCACAAGGCAAGTCGTGGACGGTTTATGGACAGGAAAGCGGGCTCAATACGCTTCTTCAGCGAAGACTTTCGTCAGGTCTTTTTTCCATGGGCCGTGATAGCGCTGGAGCAGCCGTTCTGCTGGTGTAAGGCCCGCGGCGGCAATCTCGTCGAGGCTCGACAGGAAGCCGGATTCGTCATCGCCCGCAGCCGACAGTTTGCCCCGGTCCCGCAGGCCTGCGCGGGAGATGGCGAGCACCTCCTTCGCCAAATCCTGCATCGAGCGTCCGCCAGGAATCGGAGTGCGCAGGCCGAGCGTGCGGACGCCCTGGCGCATCGCCTCGCGCTCCGGCGCCGTCCAGTCCTTCACGAGGTCCCAGCCCGCATCCAGCGAGGATTGCGAATAAAGGATCCCGGTCCAGAAGGCGGAGAAGGCGCAGAGCCGGTCCCATGGACCGGCGTCCGAGCCGCGCATCTCGAGGAAGCGTTTGAGGCGCACTTCCGGGAAGATGGTCGATAGGTGATCGACAAAGTCGTCCATCGCCGGGCGCTCGCCTGGCAGGATCGCCAGCTTGCCATCCATGAAATCGCGGAAGCTGAGGCCACTCGCGTCGAGATACTGCCCGCCCCGGCGAACGAAATACATCGGCACATCCAGCGCGTAGTCGACATATTGCTCGAATCCGAACCCGCTCTCGAAGGCAAACGGCAGCATGCCCGAGCGGTCAGGGTCGGTATCGGTCCAGATTTGCGAACGATACGAGAGGAAGCCGTTCGGTCGCCCGTCAATGAAGGGCGAGTTGGCAAACAGCGCCGTGCCCAGCGGCTGCAGTGCCAGCGACACACGCAACTTCTCCACCATGTCCGCCTCGGAGGAGAAATCGAGGTTTGCCTGCACCGTGCAGGTGCGGAACATCATCTGGCGGCCGAGGCGCCCGACCTTGTCCATGTAGGCGGTCATGATTTTGTATCGGCCTTTGGGCATCACGGGCGTCTCGGCGAGGCTCCAGATCGGGCTGGCACCGAGGCCGAGAAAACCGATACCCAAAGGCTCGGCCAGTTCGCGCACTTCGGTAAGGTGCTGGCCAACTTCGATACAGGTCTCGTGGATCGATTCCAGCGGCGCACCGGACAATTCGAACTGACCTCCGGGCTCCAAGCTGACGCTGGCGCCGTTTTTCTTGAGGCCAATCAGGTGGCCGCCCTCGATGATCGGTTCCCAGCCAAACCGGTCCCGCAGGCCTTCCAGCATGGCCTTCACGGAAGCCTTGCCCTCATAGGGCAGCGGCTTCAGGCCGTCCCACAGGAAGCCGAACTTCTCGTGCTCGGTACCGATGCGCCAGTCCGTCTTGGGCTTGGATCCGGCTTCCATGTATTCGACGAGTTCGGTCTTGCCGCCGATGCGGGGCGAGGCCTCGTCGATGTCGCTGGTGGGCGTGGTCACCGTCCGGCCTCCGGAGTTTGTTTCATTCCGGCGTGGAGATAGGGCTGAAATGTGGCGGCGCCAATGGGCACGGCAAAATTGGCTGTGAGGGCGCCTCAGCTCCAGTCGCCGCAGACCGCCTGCCACAGGGCCATGGCCGCGATGGCGGCGGTTTCCGCCCTCAGGATCCGGGGGCCGAGGCTGACGGCATGGGTGCCCGTCCGGCCGCGCAGGAAAGCGCGTTCTTCGACGGTGAAGCCGCCTTCCGGGCCGATCAG
>JBGTKN010000532.1:0-5499 GCA_041744615.1 Hyphomonas sp.
CGACATGCCGTCAAACTAACTGCACGACGCTATGCCTGCAAAGGGCCGTGTTGGCTCCCACCTTCAGCTTCCTCGACCGGCAGGGTCAATCCAATCGTGCCGCCTGACGGCCCTATCGCAACCAGGCCAGAGTTCGCCGAAGGCGGTCATACGCGTCAGGCGGATGACGCCCAGGCATTCGACACATTTCGAAACGGCAAAAAGTCATTCCCGTTCCGAAGAATCCCGCGCCACGGCCAGGGAGCTCCGCAAAAACTTCAGCATCACTGTGGTCTTGCGGGGTTGAAGGTGGGTCTTGGGCGTGATCGCCCAGGCGAAGGTATCGAAGCCGGTGGCAGTGACACGCCAGTCTGGAAAGAGATCGACCAGCGCCCCAGTCGCTATGTCGCTGGCGGTCATCCAGTCCGCCAGCAAAGCAGGCCCAAGCCCCGCGAGCGCCGCCGCGTGAACACCCAGGGCTGTTGAAATCGTGAGGTCACTGCGTAGCGGGATTTCTTGGGTGGCGCCGGAGGCGTTGCGGAACATCCAGCGGCTGCGATAATCCGGAAGATCGAGCGCGACAATCGACACGACCGCGAGGTCTTCGGGAACATGGAATGTTCCGTGTGCGGCGCAAAAGTCAGGACTGGCCACAACTTTGTACCGGGTCGGGAACAGGCGCTCACTCTGCAGGTCGCCGCGTCCGGAAAGGCCAAGCCGGATCGCCACGTCCATGCGTTCCTCTATGAGGTCGAGGTTGCGGTCGCTTAACACCAGATCGAGCTTCAGTTGCGGATACATCTCCCGAAACGCGGCGAGGCGCGGGATAATTTGCAACTGGCCGAAGGCCACCGATGCGGTCATCCGCAATAGACCCGACGGCGCTTCGGCGGTGGAGCGTGCGTCGTCGGCCAGCCGGTCGAACTGCGCGATCACATCCGCGGCTCGCGCCTGGAACATCGCCCCTGCCTCGGTCAATGCCATGGCCCGTGTGGTGCGCTGAAACAGCTGCACGCCGAGTGCCGCTTCAAGCCGCGCAACGGCGCGCGATACAGAAGATGGCTCCAAATCGCGCTCGCGCGCG
Organism: Hyphomonas sp.; assembly: GCA_041744615.1. GTDB lineage: Bacteria > Pseudomonadota > Alphaproteobacteria > Caulobacterales > Hyphomonadaceae > Hyphomonas. Next base: position 1,064 of record JBGTKN010000532.1, read on the forward strand.
GCGGCCGCGAAACTGCCGCTACGCGCAACATCGAGAAACAGGCGCACCAGCGTCGGGTCCATTCGTGCGTTTAACGCACGAAGCTCATTCAGAATCCAGCCTTTTTAGGGTTACACGCGCACGATATTCTTCTTCCAGTAGGAGGCACTGAATGGCGCAGATTGGTTTTCTAGGGCTCGGAGCGATGGGCGCCCGCATGGCGGCGCGCCTCATTGAGGCGGGCCATGAGCTCACAGTATGGAATCGGACGCCTCACCGCGCAGACGCGCTTGTCCGCCTGGGCGCGACCGAAGCTGTTACCCCGGCAGAGGCGGCTGCCGGTGCTGGGTTAGTGTTCTCCATGGTGCGCGATGATGCGGCCTCGGAAAGCACATGGCTCGATCCTCGAAGCGGCGCGCTCGCGGCCATGCCAACTGGCGCAATAGCCATCGAGTGCTCGACGCTTACGCCGGCGCATGTTGCGCGCTTGGCGCGGGCTTGCGCCGCACGCGAAACGCCGTTTCTGGATGCCCCGGTCGCCGGCTCGCGTCCGCAGGCAGAAACCGGGCAGCTGGTATTTCTTGTCGGCGGCGACACGGATCATCTGGACCGGGCACGTCCTGCGCTTGCCGCCTTGGGCGGCGCGATCCATCACGTGGGGCCAGTCGGGGCAGGTGCAACGGTGAAGCTCGCAGTCAACAGCATGCTGGTCACACAGGTCGCCGCGCTTGCGGAGCTGAAGGGCTTCCTCGGCCGAGCAGGCATGGACGCAGCGGTCGCTCTGGAGGCGCTCAACGCTACCGCCGTTTCAAGCCCCGCGCTTAAGGGCGCGGCAGCCTCGATGATCGCAGGCGCCTATGCGCCGCTGTTCCCGATTGCCTTGGCGCACAAAGACTGCGGCTACGCTCTCGCTGCCGCGCGAGACGCCGGCGCCGTGATGCCCATCCTTGCCGCAGCACAGAGCGTGCTCGCAAATGCCGACGCCGCTGGATTCGGCGAAGATCATCTGAGCGGCGTGGCCAAACTCTACGCCATGGAGGGCAAATCAGGAGACGCTTAGGTACACTCTCACTCATCGCCGGGCTCGCGGCGGCCGGCTGCGTTGCGCTGGCCGATGCCCCAGCGCGGATCGTCACGACCGCGCCTGTCGAGATTGCCTGAAATGCGCCGCCCGGAGCGACGGATGGCCGCGAGCGTGCGGTGCTGTCCGGCGATCCGGACACGGGCTCGCTCGCCTGGACCTACCGGATCCGAACGCCTGGCCCTATCCGTGTCGAAGCGCACACGCATCCCGTAGATGAGTACATAACGATTCTTGAGGGAACGTGGTTTCTCCGTGAGGGCGAGCGTTTCGATCCTAAAGGCCTCAAGGCCTACCCACCCGGCAGTTTCGTGCACATCCCTGCGGGCACGCCGCATTACGTGGCGACCGGCGAGGGCGTGACCATCATCCAATCGTCCGGCTCCGGACAATTCCGGACAGCGTTCGCCAAGCAGCCGTAGACGCTCAGTCCAATGCGCCCTGCTTGAGCGCCGTGGTCCACGACGTGCAGTCAGGCTGATTTGGGCCAAGTTGGCTCCCACCGTCAAATTCCGGAACCGACCGGGTCGATCCAATCGTGTCATTCGGCTGCCTCATGGGAACTAGGCAGGAGATCGCCGAATGCGGACTTAGGGCGGAGCTGCGGGTAATACGTTCGCGTGACGAGCCAGCCATAACCAGCGGTCTTGCTCCCAGACGTAAACGTTAGTGTATCTGCGCTGAAGCGGCTTTGCTCCATACGTCCTCCCAAGCTCGCTATTGGGTGCGGGCGTAAAGGTCTCCCGGCCCATGACAACCGCCACATCGCCGCTGATGCTGACAGTCTCCGCTGTTCGCTCAAAACGTTCTGCGGCGATCTCGCCGGTTCGAAGGTTCGCCAAGAACTGCTCCCGGGTCAGTACCCTGCCGCCTGGTGCATTGATGCGGAGATTGGGATGAGCAAGTCCTTCCAACCCAGCCAGATCAGAGGCTGCAACCATCACTCGTTGCTGGTCATCAATCGCGAGGACAGTAGCTTCGCTTCCGACGCTCGGGCCAGTAGCGCAGCCCGCCAACAAGCTCAGCGATAGCCACAACAAGACTGCTCTCATTTGCGCCTCCAGCCCCTGATGGGTACTGCGTTGGTCTGCCAACCGCAATGTCCGTTTAGGGCCAGGTCGGCTCTCTCCTGATGAATCCGGGACCGGCGGGATCGATCCAAACGTGCCGTCGGGCTGCCTCATCGATACCAGGCCGGACTTCGCCGAAAGTTGCCCTAGGCCGGTTGCCGCCGCTACCTGCGTCTTCGCTGACTTCGCTTTGTTTTTATGGCACCATGATTCAGGATGCTGGATGTAGTGGATCGGTTTGCAGATGGGCAACGAAGACGAACCAGAGTTTCCCACCATCTACGCCGGTACGGATGAGAGCGAGATCACTGATACCCATCAGCAAGCACAGTGGATTGCACGCATCGCGAACCGCGTAGACGAGATCGCGAAGAGTCTGGAGTGGACTTATGAAATCGGCGACTACGTTCTGAGCACGAGCAGCAAGTTTCGTTTTATTTGTAGAGCCAAAGTGAATTGGCGCACTGAGGACGACGTCTATCACACAGTGGAAGCACTTTGGGAAAACAACCTTGGACACATGGGCGGGATGAGCGCGCCGATCGAGAAGCTGACTACAGAGCAGCATGAACGGTTTAGCATCAGCGGGGCTGGCGTCCAGATTTTGAATGGAGGCTATACGGAGTGGCTGAGCAATCTAAAAAATGGCGAAAACGACGCCTGAAGTGGACGCCTGCTTCGGGCCAGGTTGGCTCCCACCAAAATAACCGGGACCGGCAAGGCCGATCCAATCGTGCCGTCCGGCTGCCTCACCGCCGCTAGACCGGAGATCGCCGCAAACGGTCATTGACTGACTGTCGCCGAATGACGGATTAGAGCACCGTGCGGTCTGATTGAATCATAGTGATTCCCAGCCCCCTCGAACTGTGATTCACAGTTTCAGGAGGTATCTGACATGGCAAACCTGATTTCTGCTGATCTCCGCACGCGGATGATGCGCGGTGTTGCGAGCGGCAAGTCGAAGCGGGCTGTGGCCCGCCAGTTCGAGGTTGCTGCGTCAACCGCGTCGCGCCTTGTGCGTCATGTGGAAGCGACCGGCTCGATTGATCCTCGTCCTCACGGCCGCGCGCCGGGCTTCGGCAAGCTGGGGCCGCACCAGGCTTTCCTGGTCGAGACGGTGTTGGCCCGGCCCGACATCACGATGCCGCAACTGGCCGCGATCCTGCTCGAAGAGCACCGATTGAAAGTGGCTCCGTCGAGCATCTCCCGCGTGCTGTGTGCGCTCGGCTTCACCTATAAAAAAAACCCTGCTGGCGGCGGAACAAGAGCGCGCTGATGTGAAAGCGGCACGGGCCGACTGGAAGCACTATCGCCAGCCCGCCATGCAGGCCGAACCGGGACGGCTTGTGTTCATCGACGAGACTTCGGTGAAGACCAACATGTGCCGCCTGCGGGGGCGATCCCTGTGCGGCACGCGCCTGAAGGCGACCGCTCCGTTCGGCAATTGGGAAACACAGACCTTCATTGCCGGCTTGCGATGTGACGGGCTTGTGGCGCCCTGGATCGTTGAAGGCGCAATAAATGGCGCGGCTTTCGACATTTATGTCGAGACCCAGCTTGCTCCACTCCTGCAGCCCGGCGACGTCGTGATCCTCGACAACCTCAATGTCCACAAAAGCCCGCGCGCCGCAGAAGCCCTCGCCGCCCGCGGCGCCTGGTTCCTCTTCCTGCCCAAATACTCCCCGGACCTGAACCCGATCGAGATGGCCTTCTCGAAACTGAAAGCGCACTTGCGAGCAGCCGCTGCCAGAACCTTTGACGACATCGTCAAAGCCGTCGGCGACATCTGCTCCCTCTTTAAGCCCGCCGAATGCTGGAACTTCTTCAAGGCCATGAACTATGTTGCAGAGTGAGCGTACGGTGCTCTAGTCTGCTGATCGCTCACGGGATCTCCGGATGGATTTGATCCTCTGGTCAAATAGACGCCCATGAGCAGACTGACGCGGGGCGTCTGTGTCGAGATCCAAGAGTGATGATTTTTGCGATGGCTTGATCCTCTCAGCTCAGACGAGAACTCTACACTCCCAAACGCGTTCTTCAAACTATGGTTTTACTTTTGCGGCAAAACGTTTCCCGCACCACTCAAGGCGTCTGCTGCGTATCTCACCACAGCGCGTCTGTAGCAGGGGGTTCCGTTGAAATACCGAGCGATAAGTGCACTGGCTGTTCTGGTGAACGGGATACCCTTGTCTGCATCAGCGCATGATGAAGATGTTGTGTCCCGGCTTGAGTCCGTCGTGGTCTACGGGCGCGGGCTTGAATTGATCGGTGACGCCGGCGCGGCCTCGCAAGGCGTGGTCGGTTAC
>JBGTKN010000533.1:0-3431 GCA_041744615.1 Hyphomonas sp.
CCGCCGAGCGCCGCGCGCCAGGTGGGCGGGATGGCGGCCTGCAGCCGACGGATCAGCGTTGTCTTGCCGATCCCCGCCTCGCCGGAGACGAGCGCGATATGCCCGCGCCCCGCGCTGGCCGAGACGGCAAGGGCCATCAGCGTGGACAGCTGCGTGTCGCGTTCGATCGGCAAAATCTGTTCCCCCGCGGCTGCCGCAGTCGCGCCACATTCCGGACCGGCCGGTCATGGACGCGTTCGGATCAACTTAAGGCTTAGTTTACCGAGGGAAACCCCGAAAATTGGGTAGGAGCAGGCTCAAATTTAGGTAGGATCACCGAAGCGGGCGCCTCAAATTCTCCTTAGTTTGTTCCTGCGGGCCTTGGGACGCACGCGCCAGAATACGGGGGTAGGCACCGCTCTCTCGCCTGCCCCCGCACTTTTGCGGCCGGCCGTCAGGCCTCCTTGGGTCCCGTCCAGATTTCCCGCGCGCCGGCTTGCCTGACCGTCATGTTCTGCCCCTCAGCCTGCCGGACGGCGAGGGCAGACGGGTCAAAGCCGTTCAGACAGTGCAGGTTGATGCCGTAATGGTCGGGCATCGCCCGCTTCCTGTGGAAGGGGTAGATGCCGCAGCGCGCGCAGAAGAAATGCCGGGCGATGCGCGTGTTCCAGTTATACTCGCTGAGTACGTCCGCGCCGGAGAGCAGCGTGAACGCGTTTTCGTGCACGCTGGTCATCAGCGCGCCCTTCATCCGGCAAAGGGAACAGTCGCAGCGGTAGACGTCGGTGACCTCGGCGGCGATGCGGAACTGCACCCCGCCGCAATGGCACGCACCGTCATGCAGCGGCACGGTGGTCAGGCGACTTTCCAGGCCGTCAGCGCGGCGTCGAGGATGCCGACCGCCTCGCGCACGTGCGCGTCCTCGATCACCAGCGGCGGGGCGAGGCGCAGCACATTATTGCCGGCCACGCCGACCAGCAGGTTTGCATCGCGGCAGAGGCCTTGAACCGATTTCGGGTCCGCCTTCAGCTTGATGCCGGTGAGCAGGCCCTTGCCGGTGACGCCTTCGACCTTGTCAGGATGCGTATCGGCCAGGCTTTTCAGCCCCTGCTGCAGCGCGCCTGAGACGCGGCGGACATTGGCTAGGAAAGCCTCGTCCGAGATCACGTCCCAGACGACATTGCCGACCGCCATGGCAAGCGGGTTGCCGCCATAGGTCGATCCGTGGCTGCCGGGCTGCATCGGCTCGCCGCAGGCCTCGGTCATCAGGCAGGCGCCGAACGGAAAGCCGCCGCCGATGCCTTTGGCTGCGCAGAGGATGTCGGGCTCGACACCTTCCGCCCACTGATAGCCCCAGAGCTTGCCGGTGCGGCCCATGCCGCATTGCACTTCGTCGAAGATCAGCAGCAGGCCGTGTTCGTCGCACATCTTGCGCAGGCCGTGGATGCAGGCTTCCGGCATGGCGCGCACGCCGCCTTCGCCCTGCACGACCTCGACGAAGATGGCCGCCGAGGTCGGCTCGGCCGCCGCCTTATTCAGCGCGTCATGATCGCCCCATTCGAGATGCACGAAGCCGGGAAGTTTGGGGCCGAAGCCTTCAAGGTATTTCGGGTTGCCGCCGGCATTAATAGCGGCCATCGAGCGTCCGTGGAAGGCGCCGGTGAAAGTGATGATGTCCTGGCGCTCGGCGTTGCCCTTCGACCAGTGAAACTTGCGCGCGGTCTTGATCGCGCACTCGACCGCCTCGGTGCCGGAGTTGGTGAAGAACACCCGGTCAGCGAAGGTGTCGCGGCAGATTTTGTCGGCGAGTTCTTCCTGTCCCTTGACGCGGAACATGTTGGACGTGTGCCAGAGCTTGCCAGCCTGATCACGCAGGGCATCGACGAGGGCCGGGTGGGCGTGGCCGAGCGCGGTGACGGCAATGCCGGCGATGAAATCGAGGTAGCGGCGTCCATCTTCGGTGAACAGATAGGCGCCCTGGCCCCCGACGAAGACCTCTTCCGGTGGACGGTAGACCGGCAGGATATGCTGGCGGGGGTCCTCGTGAAGATTGTCCTCTGGCATCGCGGCAGCTCCGGAATTTCCTTGGGGGTTGGATTTCGGCCACGCTTGGCGGGGGCCGGACGCTGAGTCAACTCGGCCGGCCGGATTACGGAGAATTAATCGGGCAAATGATCGATTAGCGATAATTCATATTGACGTTTTTCGATATGCGTTTATCGTTATTCGTGAAGCCGGGTTCCGGATGGCAAGACCCTCCAACGCCCCTCGACTCCCCCTGAAGTCTTGTCATCTCGGAGCCCGGCCTTCCCCGAAAGGGGCGGCCCATACAGGCGATTGCGCGGTTAACGGAAGCCGGAAAGAAAAAGAGGCGCAGCGCCGTTGCCGGCTAGCTGCGCCCCTCCACCGTTTGCAGCGTTTCCTCCCAGAAACTTGCCTACCCATACGGCAACGAATCCTGACTTGTGTCAAGAATGTGTCGAATTATTTTTTCACGATTTGTGATCTGACCGCGACAAGGCGCCAACCAGCCTGTCTGCTACAGTTCCGGCCTCCCCGGTGAAGCTTGCCCGCACAGATTGCGTGAACGCGGCCTGGCTCTCCAGGATGACCCCGTCGCGCAGCACCTTCAGCCCGTTGGCTTTCAGCGTGGCGCCCGTGGTCGTAATGTCGACGATCACATCCGCCGTACCGGTGGACGGCGCCGCTTCGGTCGCCCCGGCGCTTTCAACCAGGCGGTATTCGCCGACCGACTTCTGAGCAAAATAACGCCGTGTCAGGCGCAGGTACTTTGTGGCGACGCGCAGCCGGCGGCCATGCGATTTGCGGAAGGTGGCGCCGGCCGCCTCGAGATCGGCCATCGAATCCACATCGAACCAGGCCTGCGGGACAGCGACCACAACATCGGCGCTTCCGAAGCCGAGACGCTGCAGGACCCGGAAATCTTCCGGCCCACCGGGTGCAAGATCGTTCAGCAGGTCTTCGCCGGTGACACCGAAATGCAGGCTTCCCTCGATCAGGCCCTGCGCGATCTCGCGGGCGGACAATAGGCGCACCTCGGCGTCGAGCCCGTCGATCTCGGCTGTGTAGCCCCGCTCGCCGCCAATCTGGCGCAAGGGGTGTCCGATACCGACGAGCCAAGCTTCGGTCTGCTCCTTCAGGCGGCCCTTGGAAGGGATCGCAATCGTCAGCCGGCTCATGAGCCTGTCCTCCGTACACGCACCATCCGGTCAGGCCGCACAACGCCGCCGATGCCGGTGGCCGAGACGCGGGCTCCCGAGAGCCCCGAGATCAGCCCGTCATACCGTCCGCCTGCTGCGACCGGCTGCGTCGGCGCGAGGCCGTCTGCGAGGACTTCGAACACGAACCCATCATAATAGGTGAACCGCCGTCCGAACCCGGCGCGGAACTCGGCCGTGCGGCGTGCGCCCGTAACAAGGCTCAGAATTTTC
>JBGTKN010000534.1:0-5123 GCA_041744615.1 Hyphomonas sp.
CGTCAGAGGCATCTGCAGAAACTGCTCCAGCGCTTTCGGGTTGGGCACCGTGTCCGGAACCTTGCGCATCCCGTCCATGTCGTCCGACACGCAGATCAGCCGCGTGGCATACCTGCCGGCGGTCAGCACTTCGAACGCATGGCGCACCATCGTCGTGCGCACGACTTCGCCGAACGTGCCGATGTGCGGCAAGCCGGAGGGACCGTAGCCGGTCTCGAAGATCACCGGCGCGTCGGCGGCGCGCTCGCCCGCCTTCACCTGCTCCGCCACCCGCTTTTCCAGCGCGCGCGCAAGTTCGAAGGGCCAGGCCTTGGCGGATTGGGCGAGAACGGAAAGGTCGGTCATGACCGGGCACCACTTTCTAGTATGTGCGGCGGACCTAGAGGCGCCGCCGGGGAGCGTCAAGCGAAGCAGAAAACTCATGTCGGAAATGTTTGACATGTCCAAGATATTAGACTACGCCTGTATGTACAACATCTTTGACACACCAGGAGCCCGCCAATGTCCCCCACCCTCGCCTTCCGGAACACGCCGTTCCGCGAGAAAACCGCCTGGGCGATGGCGGCGATCCTCATCGGTGGCGCCGCATTCTATCTCAACCTGGTCATTAGCGCCTCGCGCGCGCTCGGCCAGACGGCACCGCCGCTCATCGGTTTCGTCATCGCCTATGTCGTGGTGATCGTGATCGCCTCGGTTGTCCTGATGTCCGCCCTCGCCGCCATCTCACCGAGTGAAGCCAACGCCCCTGCCGACGAGCGCGAGAAAGTGATTGGAGACAAGGCCGGCAACTGGGCGGGATATGTGATGGTCGTGCCAGCGCTCGGCGCGCTCTGGCACTACGCGGTGAATATGGACGGCAATATGCTGTTCCATCTCGTCTTCCTGAGCCTGATGCTGGGCCAGGTTGCGGAATACATTTTCCAGATCGTCCTCTACCGCCGGGGCAGCTGAGCCATGGCGAAACCGCCGCCGATCACTAACCGCCTTCGCGAGCTGCGCGAACAGCATGGCGGTCTGAGTCAGTCCGCCCTCGCGGAGTCGATCGGCGTGACGCGCCAGACCATCATCGCCATCGAACTCGGCAAATACTCCCCCTCCCTCGAAAGCGCCTTCAGGATTGCCCGGGTTTTCGGCGTGGATGTCGAGTCCGTGTTCGGCTGGCAAGGCCCGCCCCGTGGCTGAAACGGTGGCTGGGCCGGTCCCGATAATCACCGAAAACTTCGATTGACACTCATTCGCAAGTACTGCAAATGGTTCTCATGATCATTTGCGTGTGCAACCGAATCAACTGCCGCTCCGTCCGCGAAGCCGTGGAATCGGGCGCGCGTAGCCCGAAATCGGTTCAGGCGCACCACGGCTGCAAGATCAATTGCGGAAAATGTTCGACCATGATCGGTGACATGATCGCCGATCATGTGGAGCGTAGCGGTCCGCAACTGCAGATCCTCGCCGCAGAATAACCGGCGCGCTCACTACAAATACCTGACAATTCAACTGCTTCGCCCCCCATCGCCCCCCGGTGCAAGCACGCGATTGCAAGTGTGTCTCACTATCATACGCAATTGATTTTATTGGATTTTTTCTTGCCCAGTCAGCTCGTCTCGCCTATAAGGATAGGTAAATCCCCGCAACCTCCCAGACGCAGGAGCCGCTCATGCAAGGCGACAAGAAAGTCATCGAATTTCTCAATCTCGCTCTCAAGAACGAGCTGACGGCCATCAACCAGTATTTCCTGCACTCGCGGATGCTGCGTGAGTGGGGCGTCTCCAAGCTCAGCAAGAAAGAGCACGAGGAATCCATCGAGGAAATGCATCACGCCGATTGGCTTATCGAGCGCGTCCTGTTCCTCGGCGGCCTGCCGAATTTGCAGGACCTCGGCAAGCTGCATATCGGCGAGAGCGTGCAGGAAATCCTCGAATGCGACCTGAAGCTCGAGAACATCGCGATTCCGGTGCTGCGCGACGCGATGGAGCACAGCGAAAAGGTGCGCGACTATGTCAGCCGCGATCTTTTCGGCAAGATCCTCCACAATGAGGAAGAACATGTCGACTATCTCGAAAAACAGTTTGCCCTGATCGAGCGGATCGGCATCGAGCGCTACACGCTGCTGCAATCCGAGGCGAACGAATAGCGCCGCCCTGCGGTCATTGTGCCGACACATTAAGACGTGGATAGTCAAGGTGTTGCCGCGCGGGACGCGGCAGCGCTCCTAGACACGTCTTTGTGGGGAAACACATGACAGAACGCACATTCATCGCTCGCTGCGCCAGCAGCCTGCTGGCCGCGTGCGCGGCCGCTTCCTTCCTGCCCGCGCTCTCACAGGGCGCGCCAGACTTTCAGGACCAGGCTTTCACCACGCCTTACTGGACCCGCGTGCCGGTAATCGAAGTAATCGGCCGGGCCGACATGCAGGTCGCCCCGAACCGGGCCTCGTTCAATGTCACCTATCTGGAAACCGACAAAGATTCGAAGAAAGCGATGCAACTCGCCGTCGAGCGCGGGCGTCTCGCCTATGATACGATCAAGAAGGCGGCCGGCAAGGAATCGGTGATCCAGTCCTCGGTCAATGTCACGGCGCTGTATGAGCAGTACAAGGACAAAGACGGCAACCGCATTGACAACGAACGCTCCGACAAGATCCGCGCCTATGAAGCGCGTGTGATACTGAACGTCATGGTGGTCGACGTGTCCAAGGCCGGCTCGGCGCGCGCCGGCGCGCTGGCGCTCGGCCCGGAAAACTCCTCCGGCCTCTCGACCTATCTCGAGCGAACGACAGAGATGAACCGGGAGGCGTACGAAACCGCCGTGAAGGACGGCGCCGCGCGGGCCGCTGCGACCGCCTCGGCCAGCGGCGGCAGGCTCGGAAAGCTGATGGTTGTGCAGGAAGGCGGCGGTCCCTGCCTCGGTAACTGGTCGTCGATGGCGGGCAGTGACTATGACTACTACCGCGCGTCCGCTCCACCGCCCCCGCCGCCTCCACCTCCGCCCTCGCCGGTATCATCCGGCATGGTTGGCGGACGCCTTGTCGCGATCACACAGGCGGATCTCGATTCCCTGAACTTGCCATCCGATGACAAGACGCAAGGCATCTCATCCAGCGTCTGCATGATCTACAGAATCGATCAGTGATTATCCGTCTACTGATTATACCTGGAGACCATTCCGAAAAAGGTTGATCCTTTGGGCGAACTGGCGTCTTTTAGGGAGGCGGAGCAGATACTCCGCCTCCCAACGCATTGTCACGCTCCTTTATGGAGCCACGGCAGACAAACCAGAAAAGGAAAACAACCCATGGCGAAAGCGCCCAGTGCGAAGGAATTGCTTGTCGAAAAGTATGTCGCCGACCTGAAGGAAAAGGTCGGTGAGGCCAAGCCGGACCTTGTCCTGCTCGATGCCTGCGTCAAAGCGTGCGGACCGTCGATCTACAAGGCCGACTCCGCAACCGTTGCGTCGTCCGACAGGAGTGAACTGGAACGTGTACGGACGAGTTTCATTGTGAAGAAGCTTGGCGTCGCAGACGAGGACAAGGGCGCGGCTGCGCTGAAGTCGGCCATCGAACGGTATGGCCGCTCGGTCCGGGCCAAGCATCGCCCCGTCGTCTACTACCTCGTCGCCAAGGAACTGAGGAAGGCTGCCGCCCTCAAGGCCGCCTGATCCTTATCGCCCGAATGCAAATCGCCGCCCCAGTTTTCCGGAGCGGCGATTTTCGTTCGCAGGGCAGACTACTTGCCCCGATTGTCCCGCTTTGCCTGCGCGCGGGCATGTGCCGCGCGGGTCGCGCCGCGCATCATCGGAAGGTTGGGGTAGGCCTGATTCTTGTCCGAGGGCACGGATTTCATGCCGCGGCCGGCCTTTCGGGACGGACCTGCCCCGGCCTCGCCCTCTTTCTTGCGCGCCAGAGCTGCAGACAGCGCCGCCTTCGTTTTCTCGGCAGCCGATTTTGCGGACTCGCGCTGCTCCTTGCGTTCGACGATCCCGAGCCGCGTCTCGAACCTTTCCAGCGTTTCGGCAAAGAAGGCCTGCTTGGTGACGGTGCCCTGATTGCCGGTTGGCGCCTTGCGCCGGGTCGGCGCCGCCTTGCCTTTGATCTCGCGCCTCTGTTTCGCGGCAAGATCCGAATACTTGTCACGTAGCTTGCGCGCGCGCGTCACGCGCTGCCGCAACGCCTTGACGTCGAGCGTCTTGACGATCGGCGGAAAACTTTCAGTCGCCAGCTCAAACTCGGCGGCCGTGCACAGCGGCTTTGCAGCCGCGCGTGAAATGGACATGTCTCAAATCTCCTGTCGCTCTCCCTCCGGGGTACATAGGGGCCAGCACGCGGATTCAAAGGTGAAATCGACGCGCGGGCCGGAAGTGACGCGGGTCAGAATCCGTTCAGGCGCGCATACCGGTCGCGGTGCCAGCTCGCGGAGCCATAGAGGGCTTCCTGCACGCGGGCGCGCTTCATGTAGAAGCCGGGCTCGGCCGCGTCGGTCATGCCGATGCCGCCGTGCATCTGCACGCATTCGTTGGAGACGAGGTGCACGAGCTCGCCCGCCTTCGCCTTGGCGAGGCTCGCCAGCTCGGCGACATCGCTCTTGCCCGCATCCACCGCGCCGAGCGCAGCGGCGACGCACGAGCGCGTCATCTCCAGTTCCACGAACATCTTCGCGGCGCGGTGTTGCAATGACTGGAACGAGCCGATCAGCTGGCCGAACTGTTTGCGGTTGTTGAGATATTCGAGCGTCATGTCGAACGCCGCCTGGGATGAGCCGAGCATCTCGGCCGCCAACCCGATCGCCGCACGGTCGAGCACCGGGTCGAGGATGTCGGCGCCCTGGTCGGCCGGGCCGATCAAGCCAGCGGCAGGTACGTGCACATCCTCGAAGCTGATATGCGCCGCGCCGTGACTGTCGACTGTCTTGAGCGCCGTCACGGTCACGCCTTTGGCGTCCTGCGGCACAAGGAACAGGCTGATGCCGTGCCGGTCGCCCGCTTCGCCGAAAGTGCGCGCGGCGACGATGAAAACGTCCGCAAAATGACCATCCGGCACATACTTCTTGAGGCCGTTCAGCGTGAAGCCCTGCCCGTCGCGCTCCGCTTCGGTCGCGATGCTGTAGGGCGAGAAGTGCGCCGATTCGTCG
>JBGTKN010000535.1:0-3469 GCA_041744615.1 Hyphomonas sp.
GACCTGGATCTCGTTGTCGAAGTGGCCGATGTTGCAGACGATCGCCATGTCCTTCATCGCGCGCATATGGTCCACAGTGAGGATATCCTTGTTGCCGGTCGCGGTCACGAAGATGTCGAACTTGGGCGCGGCCTCGTCCATGGTCATCACTTCATAGCCGTCCATCGCGGCCTGCAGGGCGCAGATCGGGTCGATCTCGGAAACTGCCACGCGGGCGCCCGAGCCGGAGAGGGAGGCGGCGGAGCCTTTGCCTACGTCACCATAGCCCGCCACGAAGGCCTTCTTGCCGGCCATCATCACATCGGTGCCGCGGCGGATCGCATCAACGAGCGATTCCTTGCAGCCGTACTTGTTGTCGAATTTCGACTTGGTGACGGAGTCGTTGACGTTGATCGCCGGAAACGGGAGTTCGCCGCGCTTCTCGAGCTGGTAGAGGCGGTTGACGCCCGTGGTCGTCTCTTCCGAGACGCCGCGCACACCGGCCTTGGTCTTCTTGAACCAGCCAGGCGAAGCGGCGATGCGTTTCTTTATCTGGGCGAAGAAGTACTTTTCTTCTTCCGAACCAGGGTTCTTGAGGATCGACGGGTCTTCTTCAGCCTTTTCGCCGATGATCAGGTACATCGTGGCGTCGCCGCCATCGTCGAGGATCAGGTTCGGGCCTTGGCCATCCGGCCACTGGAACATGCGGTCGGTATAGTCCCAGTATTCTTCGAGCGTTTCGCCCTTGTAGGCGAACACAGCTGTGCCGTTCTCGGCGATGGCTGCGGCGGCATGGTCCTGCGTCGAATAGATGTTGCAGGAAACCCAGCGCACCTTTGCGCCGAGAGCTTCGAGTGTCTGGATGAGGACGGCCGTCTGGATCGTCATGTGCAGCGAACCGCAGATGCGCGCGCCTTTCAGTGGCTGGGACGGGCCGAACTCCTCGCGCGCCGCCATCAGGCCGGGCATTTCGGTTTCGGCAATCGCGATTTCCTTGCGGCCAAACTCGGCGAGCGAGATGTCCTTGACGTAGTAATCTTTCACCTTGTCCTGAACGGCCATATCAACGATCCTTTATATGCTAGGCCGCGCGGTTAACACGGGGCCTACCTTAAGGCAACGCCTCAAGCGCGACTTGCTGGCTTACAGGGGTGTCAGATCGTCCAGTCAGCCGTTGAAAGCGAGGACCGCTTCTATGACCCGGTCCTGGTCTGCGTGCGGCAGATAGGGGTGCATCGGCAAGGCCAGTACATGCCGGCTGGATGTCTCTGTCACCGGCAGGCTGCCGGCCGGCGGCGCAAAACGCGCAGCGAAGTCCTGGCTGTGGATCGGCACCGGATAGTAGACCATGCTTGGAATATCGTTCGCGGTGAGGTGCGCCTGCAGGCCGTCTCGGTTCTCATGTTCGATCACATACTGCGCCCAGACGCTCTGACCGCCCGCGATCACCTTCGGCGTGCGGCGGATCTTCCCGGCAAACGCTGCCGTATAGCGCCGGGCCACGGCTTCCCGTTTTTCGATCTCGTCGGCGAAGATTTTCAGCTTCTCCAGCAGGATCGCCGCCTGGATCGTGTCGAGGCGCGAGTTCATGCCCACGCGTAGGGAGAGGTATTTCGGGTCGTGGTGGAAATTGCGCTCAGCGGCGTCGGTCGGTGTGACCTTGCCATAGACCCGAAGAGATTCGATCAGTTCGGCGAGGGCGCTGTCATTGGTGACGATGGCGCCGCCATCTCCGTAGCAGCCGAGCGGTTTGGCAGGAAAGAAGCTCGTCGTCGCGATGTCCGCCCAGTCGGAGGGATGCCGGCCGTTCAGCGTGCAGCCATAGCCCTGCGCCGTGTCCGCAATCAGTTTCAAGCCGTGCTTTTCGCAGATTGCCTTGATCGCGGGATATTCGGCCGGCTGGCCGAACAGATCGACAGCGATCACGACCTTGGGCTTGAGCTTGCCCTCCGCGATCACTTTCTCGACCGCCGCCTCGAGGCTCGCCGGGTCCATATTGTAGGTGTCCGGAAGGATATCCACGAAGACCGGCCAGGCGCCGAGCCAGGGCACGACCTGCGCTGTCGCGACGAAGGTGAAGCTCGGGCAGAAGACCGCGTCGCCGGGCTTCAGCTGCCAGGCCATGAGCGCCAGGGCCAGCGCGTCCGTGCCATTGGCGCAAGAGACCGCATGCTTTGCCCCGCACCAGGCCGCCAGTTGATTTTCGAGCTCGCCGACTTCCGGCCCCAGCACGTATTTCCCGCTCTCGATTACCCGCTGGACCGCGCCATTGATCTCGAATTCTATCCGGCGGCGCTGGGCCTGAAGGTCGATGAACTGCATGGGACGTGTCCTTGGAACCTATACGGGTGCGCCGGGTCTTTCGCGTGTTCGGTGGGCCTGCGCCAGTCACACTTGGTTTCAGCGTGTGTCAGCCTCGATCGGCTGGTTTGCGGCAGGTAAAAGAAACGCGGTGCGCCGGGGTTCCGGCCATTTGGGGTGGACGCTGGCTGCCCCCACGGTAGTGTGATCCTCGCGGGGCGGCAGGGTAGTCCGGATCGGCCCGATCAGTGTCGTTCTGCGGGGAACAGGTGATGAGTGACAAACCTTTGCCCAAGTTGAGACTTGGCAGCTGGCTGCCGAGCCTTGCCGATCGTTTGACAACACGGCTGCGATCCTGGTTGGACCCCGCGCCCTCGCTCCCCGCGACCGTTCCTGACAGCTGGAAGCAGTTCCTGCCCGATCTCGGTGCCGGTCCGATCCGGCCGACCCAGCGCATCCGGCCATCCGCGCCCGCCCGGCATACCGTCCTGTGCGACCGGCCGGAGATCAGCGTTGTGCTCGGATCTCTGAACAGGGGTGAGCTGCTTCAGCTGGCCATTGATTCGGTCCGCCGGGAACTCGAGGGATTGAACGGCGAGATCATCGTGGTGGATGGGGGCTCGACAGATGGCTCCATCGACTGGCTCGTCCAGCAGAGCGATATCATTACGATCCTGCAGTTCAACCGCTTCGAACAAGCGGGCACGAAATACCGGCGCAGAAGCTGGGGCGGTTTCATGAACATGGGGTTCCGGGCCGCTGCGGCGCCCCACATCGCGATGATTTCAGATGACTGTCTGCTACTGCCGGGCGCACTCAAGACGGCCCTAGATCGAATCGACCAAGCCCGGAAAGCGGGTGTTCCCGTGGGCGGCTGCGCTTTCTACTACCGCGACTGGCCGGTAGAGGTGCAATACTACGTCCAGCGCACGCTGGGCGGCAACCTTATGGTCAATCACGGAATATTTACACGGGAAGCGCTCGAGGCTGCCGGGTATGCCGACGAAGACGCCTACGTTTTCTACAAGGCCGACACGGATCTTTCACTAAAGATTTGGCAAAGCGGCTTTTGCATTATCGATTCACCGCAATCGATATGCGAACACTATCTGGGTGTTGGAGAAGCCCTCAGGCAGAGCAATACGGAGCTATTAGAGTTTGACCGTGCCCAGATGCGAGCCTTTTGGCC
>JBGTKN010000536.1:0-1589 GCA_041744615.1 Hyphomonas sp.
GGCCTTGTGTCCATCACCTCTGCCGGAACCACGCGCGGCCCCGACCGGTTCGAAGCGGGCGTCGCCGTCTACTCACTCGACGCCGGTGGGAGCGCGCAGCGCGAAACCTTCGCCGCGCCCTACGCCGCCTGGAGCCGCGAAGGCGAAACGCATCTCGCCGCCCGCATCGGTCTCCTGCCGCTCGGAACCGATACCGGCACTGCCCTCAACGCCGAAATCGCTGCCGCCCGCGATATCCGTGGCGGCGCCGTGGAAGCGCGTGCGTTCATTCGCCCCAGGACGGAAAGCGTCCTTGCCATGGCCGGCCAAACGGACAGCGCCGGAAACGTCTATGGCCGCGTCACCGAAACCGGCGCCCGCCTGTCGGCACGGCTGCCTGCCGGCAAGGCCCACTCCATTCAGGCCGAACTTTCCGGCGCCCATCTCGGAGGGGAACGCACGGCCGACAACAGCATGATTGCCGCTGGCCTGTCCGCGTCACGCACCTTTGAGCAGGACGGCTTTGCTTATCTGGTGACCGGCCCGTTCTACCAGTTCCAGGCGTATGACGCGAACACGAACTTCTTTACGCCGGGCCATGGCGGTTATTTCAGTCCGCAGGCATTCCACCGCGCCGGTTGGTCCGTGAACGCACAGACCGAGCCGCTGAAGAACTGGATCGCCAAGGCGAACCTTGCCTTCGCCCATGAGTCCGTCGAGGAAGATACCGCCCCCGCTAATCCGCTGCTCGCGGGCCCGCAGCCGCTGATCGGCGGTAGCGACAGCTCGGGCCTTGCCGGCGCGTTCGACCTTGCCGTCGCTCGCCGCCTGAGCCGCAACGTGGTCTTCTCGGCCAATCTCTCGGCCATCGCCTCGCAGGCCTATGAGGATATCCGCGTCGGTCTCGCGCTGACCTGGGTTCCCGGCGGGCGCAGCGGCCTTGTGCGCACAGACCTGCCCACCGATCCTTTCAATCCCGGCGCCTGGATACAGCCATGACGCACAAGATTCCCTCCCCCGCAGCCAGGCCCGGTGTTCGTCTCGTCCGGCGGCTGGAGCGTAGCGATCCCTTCCTGATGCGCGCCCTTCAGGCCGCGACATTGATTGGCTGCATCCTCGGTATACTGATCTATTCCTGGCAGGCCGTGCACGGAGAAACCGCCGCCAGCCGGAACGCACTGACACAGGCCGCGGCTGCCGGACAGGTCGCCGCCGAAGCCGAGATCGCCCGCATCCAATCCGTCGCTGCCTCCGCCGCGCCGCTGATTGCGGCGGCTGAAAGTGCCTCACCCGGCGAACGCCAGGCCGTGAACGCGCAGCTGACCCAGCGTCGGGTATCTTCGCCCGTCAGCGCCAGTGTGGTCTTCACGCCGGGCGGAAAGCCCGGCGCGGTCTTCGGACAGTTGCCGTCCGACGCCGCCGGCGCCATTGCGCCGCCGTCGACCAGCCAGCGTGCCGGCGGCGAACTTCTCGGGCTCGAGATGGTTCCCGTCTCCCGGCTTCGGGCAGCCTATCATCTTCAGCTTCCAGCGCCTGGCGGCGCCGGCGTTCCCGCCGCACTTGTCCTGCGCGCGGGCGCTTTCCAGCCGGCGTTGAATGTGGGCGCCGCA
>JBGTKN010000537.1:0-1531 GCA_041744615.1 Hyphomonas sp.
GACGCTGAGGCGAGAGAGGCCGGGCCCTGCAACCGGGGAAAGCACATCCACCAGTGCCGCTTCGGCGGGGCTTGCGGAGACCGGCGTGCCTGGTCCGGTCAAGAGCGCCGCGCCGCGCCAGCACAGCAGCCCGAGTGCCACGGCGCAGGCGAGCATCGCCAGCGGCCGAATCAGCTCGCTACCTGCCGTCGCGGTGCTGCCTCCAAACGCCATCGAGCCCTCCGGGACCGGCCAAGGGGCCGGTAGATTCCCGGAAAGCTAGAAGGCCCGCCTTAAGGCAGGTTTAACAAGGCGAATGCCGGGTTAACGGCGATACTGCTGGAGGCGGGTCGTGCGGAGGCCTTTGGCGCCGTGGCGGGCGTAGAGACGCTCCCAGGCATCGTATTCCTCATCCGTGAGGCTGTAGCGTTCGCAGGCGCTTTCGCGGGTCAGGAGACCACCCTGCACGGCGGCAACCACTTCCGCCTTGCGGCGCGTAACCCAGCGGGAAATGCCCGGCGAGGGAAGATCGGCAAGCGTGAGGGTCTGGCCATCCGGGCCCTTGACGCTCATTGGGCGTGCATTCTGCATGTTCATGTTCAAAACCACTTCACGGTCCTATGCGTTTCACCCTGCTTCTGCGGGGGTATGACACTGACCCTACACGAGGCGGTTTAAGCCCGGCCTTGACTTAGAAGTTGAGTTTGGCGGCCCTCGTTAGGAGCCTGTTTGGAAACCTGTTCCGGCCCGGCACAAATCGGCCGAATGCGGCAGAAAGGGGCCGGGAAGCAGGTTTGCCTGCCAGATTCCGGCAAGTCAGGCGATCTGCGCGCGCCATGGGCCGAAGCGAAAGCTAGCGTTTCATCGCTGCTTTGATTTCAGGACGGTCTTCGGCGGTTTTAAGGTATTTCGGGGCGAGGCGGATGCCGCTCGCCTGTTCGTAGGCATAGCCATAGCCGAGGATGGCGGCGTCGGCGTGCTTGCCGCCCATGAGGGAGATGCCTACGGGCACGCCGTGCACGTCGCCCATCGGGACGGTGAGGTTGGGATAGCCGGCCACGGCGGGGGCCCAGCCGGCGCCGGCCCATTCGGGCCAGACATCGCCGTTGACGGGATCGACGCGGGGAGCGACCGGACCGGAGGGGGCGACGAGGACGGAGACGGTGTGCTCGGCCAGCAGCTTGTCGATGCCGTTCTCGCGGGTGGCGGACTGGACCAGTGCGAGTGCGTTCACGTACGCTTCGTCCGTCAGCGGACCAAGAGCATCGGAGGCTTCGAACAGGTCCTGTCCGAACAGGGCGAGCTCCTCGTGGGCGTGCTCGTTGTTGAAAGAGATGACCTCCGCCAGCGTGCGCATTGTGACGGCGGGCGGCGCGGCGGCCAGATAGGCGTTGAGACTGGCCTTGAACTCGTATTCGAGGACCAGCAGCGAGGCGGGCCAGAATTCAGGCGGGGCGTCGAATCCGGTTATTTCCACGAGTTCGGCGCCCTGCCCTTTCATAACCTCGAGCGCGGCGTCGAAACGGGCGATGATGTCCGGGTTCGACCCTTG
>JBGTKN010000538.1:0-1619 GCA_041744615.1 Hyphomonas sp.
CCGGATCGCCAGCTCGACCCCTGCGATACCGTAGTCATCCTGCGCTTTCCAGGCGAACTTCACCCGGTCCTGCGCGCCCGGTTCCGGGAGGCCGACAAATGCGATCGCCGGCAGCGCGTCCGGCAGCACGGTGAAACTGTAGCGCGCCCGCTCACCCCACCATTTCACGCTGATGCGCGTATCGCCCGTGATCTTGGCCTTTGCCTCCCAGGCGCCGTCCGGAGTGGCAGCAAACCGGGCGCCCCTGTCGCGTGCGCCTTTCATGACGATGCGCGGCGCTGAAGGTGCTTCGGTGCGCAGCGTCACTTCCGAACCCCTCGGTACACGGACGTCTTCGCTTCCGGGCTTCAGGAAGATCGGGGGGCGTCCGGTATGTTCCGGCGGCGTCACCCAGGCTTCGACGATCATCTTGTCGGCGCCGACCAGCGCGCCATAGTCCGGAAACAGTGCCCGCATGATCCGGCTCGGCCCGTCACCGCCGGCCAGTACCGCAAAAGCGATCACGGCTGCGGGCAGCACAGCCCGCAGCATGTAGGGATCAAGAGCCTTCCACTCCGCTACGAAGCGCGGAAGTCTCAAATTCTTGAGTTCGGCCAGAAGTCGCGCCCGGTGTGCCTGCCAGAGGCCTGACGCCGCCGCAGACGGATGCGCGGGCCGGTCTTTCAGGGACGTGAGGGGGCGCAACTCTGACGGCGCTTCCAGCATCCGCGCCGCGTCCGTCTCGTCGGGGGGTTCATAACGCTGCACGCCGCGCCACGCCAGCAGGCCGCCCGCAATCAGCAGCAACGGCGTGATCAGCGCCGCGGAAATCTTGTCAAGCCTGTCGAATCCGCCCGCCAGCGCCGCCGACAGGAACAGCGTGAACAGCACAAACAGCGGCCAGAAGGCGCGCCCGAGCGCCAGCAGCCTCAGCCGGCGCTGGGTCGCAGCAACCTTGGCCGCGATCTGTGTCAGGCCGCCGTCGTAAGCCACTCCGGCACTTTCTCCAATCCGATCGATTCTTCGAAACTCGGCCGTCTGCGGACAATCTCGAACCGGTCACCGTCAACCAGGACTTCCGGCACCAGCGGGCGCGCATTGTAGGCGGATGACAGAACGGCGCCGTAAGCGCCCGCCGACATGAAGGCGAGCCGGTCGCCGGCGCTGACTTCCGGCAGCGTCCGGCCAGACGCGAACTTGTCGGTCGACTCGCAGATCGGGCCGACCACGTCATAGGTTTTCTGCGGCTGGCCGTCCCGGGGCTCGGCGAGTGGGATGATGTCATGATGGGCGCCGTAGAGCGCCGGACGTATGAGATCGTTCATGCCGGCATCGATGATCAGGAAGGTCCGGTCCGGCGCCTGCTTCTCGTACAGAGCCGTCGTCAGCAGCACGCCGGCATTGCCCGCGATTACGCGGCCCGGCTCGAGGATCACTTCGAAATCATGCCCGGCAGTCACTTCGGAAATCATCGCCGCATAGGCCGAAGGCGGCGCTGGCGCATCGCCCTCCTTGTACGGAATGGCGAGGCCGCCGCCGACATCGATCCGCCGGATATCATGGCCCTGCCGGCGCAAGCGCAGCGCCAGCGCAACAACTTTCTCGAACGCCGCCCGCATCGGCGCGAGGTCGCCGATCTG
>JBGTKN010000539.1:0-3311 GCA_041744615.1 Hyphomonas sp.
GGTTTGACGAGCGAATGGCTGAAAGGCCGGGACTGCCGGTCTCTTGGGACGACCAGCGCCGCCTTACCGCCGCGCTCTGACTCGATAAACTCAAAACTCCACTCGCCAGAATCGCAAACAGAGATGCGAGCCTGAAGTCGAGGATTTCTGGCAGGATCGCGCCTCTCTTAAGTGGAGTTTCGTCCATAACCAGCCGTAATCACACAACAATAGGAGATGCGACCAGAGTGGTCTCTGTTGATCCGTGTGGCTGGCTGGGGCGGGAGGATTCCAAGCTAACATATTGATATTACTGACTAATATACCAAATCCAAGGATATGGCGTCAAGCGAAATCTTACGGAAGTGACGCGAGTGTCGGTTTTCGTTTAGCCACAGGTAGCGCGGCAGTGGACCGATGCTCGCCGGTGCTTCCCGTCAGCTGGCCGCTTGCCACCAACCGCCGCCCGACGTACCTGTCTATGACAGCGCCTCGCAGTCGCCGCGCGTTGGCTCGACCATCCGCGCAGCCCCTCCGGCAAGACCGTCTTGGCGATGCACCGGCGAAGCATAATCGCGGATGCTCTTGCAACGAACGCGGCCCGGAGATGACAGACCAGGACCGATTTGGTTTTCTTATGCCCCGGCGGGGCTGCCTTGGTTCGAACTCAGCATCCGGAGAGCGCCTCGTCCCCTTCAGTCTTCGGGAGCCTTCGCCGAATTTCGCCGAATCCGCGAGCGTTACGGGAATTTTTCGCTGCGTGCATTCCCCTCACCTTGTTCCAGATTGTCGCCGGCCCTGCGCCAACTGCCACGGGCCGGGCGGGCATTCGCCCGGAGCCATCTCCTCCATCGCATCGCTGCCGCCCGAAGAGGCAACAGCCGACCCATTCGTGCGCAACAAGCCCGGCCTCCTGGAGGTGATCAAGGACCGAAAGGCCACCCTCCGGAGTTCGGCCGCCTGACGTGCGTGGCCGATCCGGTCCAACCACCCTCATCCAGACCACACCGCCAGCCGCAGCCCTGCGCGAGGAGACACAGCAATGACTGATATGGTTGACAACCGCCTCCTCCTCGCGGCGCCAATCTCCCAGATGGACGCGCTCCTCGCCGACCTCGAGGGGCCCGCTTCCTGGTCCTATCCCTACGGCGCCCATTCCGACAGCATCCAGTCGAACTTCGGCCCGCCGATCGAGATCACGGCGCAGCAGCAGGTCGCGCTTGCCGCGGCAAGGGCGGCACCGAAGGCGCCCCAGATCGCCGCCTTTCGCGCCCATTCTGCCATCGCCGACCGGTTCAACTCCTGGCCAGAATTTCTGCCGGTCAGCGCGGTCGATCTTGACCTTCTCGCACTCGGGTTGCTCAAGCCAATTGAGCTCGTGCCGCTCTCATTTGCGCGCCTCGCGCCCTGGCGCGACCGCGCTGAGTTCGACCAGGTCTTTCCAGGTTGCGAGGATGCCAAGGGCCTATGGACCCCGGAGCCGACGGCAACGAGCGACTACCGCATGGGCGATCTTGGCGTGACGGCCCGCTGCCGGAGCGTCATTGGCGTAAAGTGGACGCCGAGCGAGGTCGAGCTCGAGCCCGAGGTCATCCAGGTCGACGCTGATCCCGCGCGCGGCTTGCCCGAGCGGATGCGCCAGGTCATCCGATACCAGACACCATGGTCACCGGTTTCTCGCCCGGAACGGTTGCTCTCAGAGAGCCTCGCACGGCACGGTGCACAGGCGCTGCTTATCTGGGGTGAGGATTGTCAATTCGGCTTCCAGCTGATGGCACCGGGACATAGGGCCGACGGCTTGGCTAAGACCTTCGGTCGCGATCCGGTCGCGTGCGAGGCCTTCGATCGTCTTGACCTCTGGACCCTCGTCACCAGCGCGTTCGCCTCTGAAGCACCAGATCTCATCAACTATTGGGATCCCATATCGACCGGCGCTGAGGGTCGAGGAAGGGTCGGTCGTGGCTCGTTTCGACAAACGGACGCGTAGAAGGCGGGTCTTGGAGCGGGCGCTCAGGTTTGGCGGCGCAACCGCGAGTTAGGAGGCAGTCCCTAAGTCCGACAAATTCGCAAGTTTAGGGTATGCTCGCAAGATGGATCGAAAAGAAAAGGACATCTATTTGGCTCAGGACGTCACCCCTCCCCTCCGAATCGACGCACTGCCGGTGGGGAACGGGCAATTGGGCATTGCTTACTGCCCTGGGAAGAAAAGCGCCCGCCTCTTTCGCCTGGCGCAGGATCGAGATCTGGCCCTCTACCTGACTGCAGTGATCGCTTGGGGCGCCGATGCCGTTGTGTCTCTGACCGGGGATCATGAGCTCAAGAGGCCTTCCGCGCCTCGGCTCTGCGAGGCGCTGAAAGCGCGTAGCATCGAATGGCACCAGTTCCCGATCGAGGACTTGGATGTGCCGACACCGGAGGCGATGAAGAGCTGGCGCGCCCTCTCGCCAAGGCTGCATCAGACTATCGAGCGCGGCGGCCGTGTGGTGATACACTGCCCAGGCGGCTTGGGGCAAGCGGGCGTGGTCGCAGCGCTCCTGCTCATCGAACGCGGCCGGTCTGCGCCCGAAGCCATCAAGAGCGAGCGATCCGTGCGCCCCGGCGCAATTGAGACGGCGGAGCAGGAATCCTGGCTCATCGAGCATGGTCGCCATTTCGGTTTGCCGGGCATTCGGCTCCGTGCCAGCCTGATCGGCGGCGCGATCGGCGATAGCCTTCGAGCTGAAATCGAGTTCCTGTCGCTGGACGAGATCCGCCGGCGATATTCGGACGGGATCACGGACCTGCCCCCCCATCAGGGTCTTCGAGGCGCAATCACCGATGACACCCAGATGACGCTGTTCAGCGCCGAAGGGGTGATCCGCGCGTATGTTCGTGGAGCCCTTAAGGACATCTGCCATCTGCCATCGGTAGTCCATCACGCCTTGCTGCGCTGGCACCGAACGCAGGGCGGCAGGCCGCGGGTCGATACGGACGATATCGGGCTGATCCGGGATCGGCGCCTCTGGGCGCGGCGAGCACCGGGACAGACCTGCCTCTCCGCGCTGGCTCAGAGCCGCCGCCTGGGCGCCCCCGCGAGAAATGACAGCAAGGGTTGCGGCACCATCATGCGGGTGGCGCCCGTTGCCCTTATGGCACCCCGCGATCGGGTGCGCGAACTTGCCATTGAAACCTCGGCGCTGACGCACGGACACCCAACCGGCCAACTTGCGGCGGCCGCATGGGCCGAAATGTTGGCCGACGTGGCGGACGGCGCAAGACTCGAGGACGCCGCACAGGCCATTGCGGCGACCTACGCGCGCCTCAATGACGGCGACGAAACGGCGCAGGCGATC
>JBGTKN010000540.1:0-3946 GCA_041744615.1 Hyphomonas sp.
GGTGCATGAAGGCGCCGCGACGATGGACTGGATGGAGCAGGAGCAGGAGCGCGGGATCACGATCACGTCGGCGGCGACGACTACGTTCTGGCGCGGCATGGACATGTCGTTTCCCGAGCACCGCATCAACATCATCGACACGCCCGGGCACGTCGATTTCACGATCGAGGTCGAGCGCAGCATGCGCGTGCTCGACGGCGCGTGCATGGTGTATTGCGCGGTGGGCGGTGTGCAGCCGCAGTCCGAAACCGTCTGGCGTCAGGCCAACAAGTACGGCGTGCCAAGGCTCGCGTTCGTCAACAAGATGGATCGCACCGGCGCCAACTTTTTCAAGGTCTACGAGCAGATGCGGTTGCGCTTGAAGGCCAATCCGGTGCCGATCCAGATTCCGATCGGCGCCGAGGAGGGCTATCGCGGCGTCGTTGATCTGGTCAAGATGAAAGCCATTGTCTGGGATGAAGCCAGCAAGGGAATGAAGTTCGAGTACATCGAGATTCCGGCAGAGCTGGTCGAGAGCGCCAAGGAATGGCGTGAAAAGATGGTCGAGGCTGCCGCTGAGGCGAACGATGAACTGATGAACAAGTATCTCGAGGGCGGCGCGCTGACCGAGCAGGAGATCAAGCTCGGCCTGCGCACGCGTGCGATCGCCAGCGAGATCACGCCGATGCTGTGCGGCTCGGCGTTCAAGAACAAGGGCGTGCAGGCGATGCTCGATGCGGTCATCGAGTATCTGCCAAGCCCTGCCGATATTCCGCCGGTTACTGGCGAGAACGAGAAGGGACAGCCGGAAGAGCGTCCCGCCAACGATCAGGCGCCGTTCTCATCGCTGGCATTCAAGATCATGACCGATCCGTATGTCGGCCAGCTGACATTTTTGCGGGTGTACTCGGGCGTGCTGAATTCGGGTGACACCGTTTACAACGCCGTCAAGGGCAGGAAGGAGCGCATTGGTCGCATCCTGCAGATGCACGCGAACCAGCGCGAGGAAATCAAGGAAGTCTATGCCGGCGATATCGCCGCGGCCGTGGGGTTGAAGGACGTCACGACCGGCGACACGCTTTGCAACCCGGACAAGGTGGTGACGCTCGAGCGCATGGAGTTTCCGGAGCCAGTGATTTCGCAGGCCGTTGAGCCGAAGACCAAGGCCGATCAGGAGAAAATGGGCATTGCCCTGAATCGCCTGGCGCAGGAAGACCCGTCGTTTCGCGTGCACACCGACGACGAATCGGGCCAGACGATCATCTCCGGTATGGGCGAGCTGCATCTGGAGATCATCGTCGACCGGATGAAGCGCGAGTTTTCGGTGGATGCATCGGTTGGCAAGCCGCAGGTCGCGTATCGCGAAACGATCCGCCGCACGGTCGAGAACGCCGAAGGCAAATTCATCAAGCAGTCGGGCGGCCGTGGCCAATACGGGCACGTCGTTCTGAAGCTCGAGCCGCAGGAGCCGGGCAAGGGCTTTGAGTTCGTCGATGCGATCAAGGGCGGCGTGGTTCCGCGCGAGTACATTCCAGCCGTCAACAAGGGTGTCGAAGAGACGCTGAAGGCGGGCGTGCTGGCGGGTTATCCGGTGGTCGATATCAAGGTTACGCTGCACTTCGGCTCATACCACGAGGTCGATTCGAACGAGAACGCATTTAAGATGGCCGGCTCGATGGGCTTCAAGGACGGCATGCGCGCCGCGTCACCCGTGCTGCTGGAGCCGATCATGGCGGTCGAAGTGGAAACGCCGGAAGAGAAAATGGGCGATGTGATGGGCGATCTGTCGTCGCGCCGTGGTGTGATTCAGGGCATGGACGACATCGCAGGCGGAGGCGGTAAGGCCGTGCGGGCCGAAGTCCCGCTGGCCGAGATGTTCGGCTATTCGACAACGCTGCGCTCGCTGACGCAGGGCCGCGCAACGTACACGATGGAATTCAAGCACTACGCAGAGGCGCCGAAGTCGGTCGCCGAAGCGGTGATTTCAGCGAAAACAAGATAACTCACCCAGCGAAGTTTGAGGAATAAAAATGGCGAAAGGCAAATTCGAACGGACCAAGCCGCATGTGAATGTAGGCACGATAGGTCACGTCGATCACGGCAAGACGACGTTAACAGCGGCCATCACGAGCGTGCTGGCCAGCAAGTTTGGCGGCGAAGCACGCGCGTATGACCAGATTGACGCGGCGCCGGAAGAAAAAGCGCGCGGCATCACCATCAACACCGCGCACGTCGAATATGAGACGGCCAACCGGCACTACGCCCACGTCGACTGCCCCGGCCACGCCGACTACATCAAAAACATGATTACCGGCGCGGCCCAGATGGACGGCGCCATCCTCGTCGTGTCGGCCGCCGACGGCCCGATGCCGCAGACTCGCGAGCACATCCTGCTCGCCCGTCAGGTCGGCGTGCCCTACATCATCGTGTACCTGAACAAAGTCGACATGGTCGACGACGCCGAGCTGCTCGAGCTGGTTGAAATCGAAGTGCGTGAGCTGCTCAGCAAATACGACTTTCCAGGCGACGACACCCCGATCGTCAAAGGCAGCGCCAAGCTCGCACTCGAAGGCGACAAAGGCGACCTGGGCGAAGTCTCGATCATGGCCTTGGCGGCGGCGCTCGACAGCTACATCCCGACCCCGGAGCGGGCCATCGACGGCGCCTTCCTGATGCCGGTCGAAGACGTGTTCTCCATCTCGGGAAGAGGCACTGTCGTCACCGGCAGAATCGAGCGCGGCATCGTCAAAGTGGGCGACGAGATCGAGATCATCGGCATCAAACCGACGCTCAAGACCACCTGCACCGGGGTCGAGATGTTCAGAAAGCTCTTGGACCAAGGCCAGGCGGGTGACAACGTCGGCGTACTGCTGCGTGGCACCAAGCGGGAAGAAGTCGAGCGCGGCCAGGTGCTGGCCAAGCCCGGCTCGATCACCCCGCACACCAAGTTCACCGCCGAAGTCTATGTGCTGAGCAAGGAAGAAGGCGGCCGGCATACGCCGTTCTTCAACGGCTATCGGCCGCAGTTTTACTTCCGCACCACCGATGTGACCGGCTCGATTCAGCTGCCGGCGGGCACCGAGATGGTGATGCCGGGCGACAACATCCAGATGGAAGTCGCACTGATCGCGCCGATCGCGATGGAGCAAGGCCTGCGCTTCGCGGTGCGCGAAGGCGGCAAAACAGTCGGCGCCGGTGTCGTCGCCAAGATTATCGAGTAGCCACGATTCAACCACTTCGGCAGGCAACTGCCTCGCTCTTTGAAAGATGAGTCATGCAAAGCCAGAGAATTCGGATACGCCTGAAGGCGTTTGACTACCGGCTGATCGACCAATCGGCGCTTGAAATCGTCGATACCGCAAAACGCACCGGCGCCGTCGTACGCGGCCCGGTTCCGCTGCCGACACGCATTCAGCGGTTTGACATCTTGCGCTCGCCACACGTGAACAAGACGTCACGCGACCAGATGGAGATGCGCACGCACCAGCGGTTAATGGACATCATCGATCCGACCGACAAGACGGTCGATGCTCTGGCAAAGCTCGACCTGCCGGCCGGCGTCGATATCAAGATCAAGGTCCAACGAGTTGCAGGTGAATGACCTCGTGAGCTAAACTCACGGGCTTTTCGCGGTCCCGCTTCCAGGTCGCGATGTTTGACAAGCCTCGGCCAATCGAAGCCGCGGCGTTCAGAAGAGAGAAAAGAATGAGAGAAGCCCTGGGCCTGCTGGGCCGCAAGGTGGGCATGACCCGCATTTTTACCGCCGACGGCGAGTCCGTGCCGGTAACTGTGCTCGACGTATCGAACAACCGGGTTGCGCAGCTACGCACCGACGCGGTTGACGGCTATTCGGCCGTTCAGATCGCTTATGGGGCGCGGCGCGCGTCCCGCGTGTCCAAGCCGCAGGCAGGTCATTTCGCAAAAGCGGGCGTCGAAGCCGGCTCGAAGCTGAAAGAATTCCGCCTTG
>JBGTKN010000541.1:0-1992 GCA_041744615.1 Hyphomonas sp.
AAGGAAGCCGCCATCCGCGAAGCCGACAGCGACGCACGACGCGCCGCGTCCGCGGCGGCTGAGGCTCGCGAACAACTCGCCGCCTGGAGCGTCAAGCTTGAGAACGCTGAAGCGAAGCTCGCCGAAAGCACCGAGCATGCCCGTACCGCCTTCCAACGCACGCCCGAAGGCCTGCTGGCAATTGCCGAAGCCGGGCTCGACGAAGACGCGCTCGGCGCTTCTGCACCTCGCGAAGCCGAATCGCGCCTGGACGGCCTGCGCCGCGAGCGTGACCAGCTCGGCGGCGTGAACATGAACGCCGAGGAAGAAGCGGAGGAGCTCGAATCGCGTCTGGGTACCCAGATTGCCGAGCGAGATGATCTGGTTGCCGCGATAGCCAAGTTGCGTGAGGGCGTCGAAGCCTTGAATGTCGAAGGCCGCCAGCGGCTGATGGAAGCCTTTGAGGCTGTGAACATTCACTTCAAGGCGCTGTTCGTAGCGCTGTTCGCCGGCGGTCAGGCCGAACTGCGCCTCGTCGATGCCGATGATCCGCTGAATGCCGGCCTCGAGATCTTTGCCCAGCCGCCCGGCAAGAAGCTTGGCACTCTGAACCTGATGTCCGGCGGCGAGCAGGCGCTGACGGCCTCGGCGCTGATCTTCGCCGTGTTTCTCTCGCGTCCCGCTCCAATCTGCGTGTTGGACGAGGTGGACGCGCCACTGGACGACGCCAACGTCGACCGCTTCTGCAACATGCTGAACGAGATGCGCCAGCGCACCGACACCCGATTCGTCGTGATCACGCACAATCCCGTGACGATGAGCCGGATGGACCGGCTTTTCGGAGTCACGATGCGCGAAAAAGGTGTGTCGAAACTGGTTTCCGTGGACCTTGCCGCCGCCGAGCAGCTCGTTGCGGCGGAGTAGCGCAGGTGGTCATGAAGTTTATTCAATAAATACAAGGCGCTTCTTGCTCTGATAATCCGTTGACTTGGCAAGGTGCCGCTCATAGTTTGCGCGAAATTTCAAGGGGTGGTGCTTGTCGTCCCTCTGTCGTTGGCTGGAGCCTTCACATGTCTGGACCTGATCCATCGGATCTCGGCGACCGGATTGCGAAGGCGCGAGCCCAGCAGGAGGAGAAGGCGAACCGGGCCGAACGCCAACGGAAGAGCAGCGTCAACACGCCGACGGGTATGGCCTTGCGCTATAGCACGGAGCTGGTTGGCGCGGTTGTTGTTGGGGCCGGGCTGGGCCTGCTGATCGACCATTTCGCGAAGACCTCACCCTGGGGCCTGCTCGTGATGATGGGGTTCGGCATCGCGGCAGGCATGCGCAACCTGATGCGGGCAGCAAAACAGCTGACCGACGAGGCACAAAAAGCGGCTGAAAAGCCTGAACCGACCAACGAGAACAGCTGATGACACTGTCTTTCCCGGCCCTCCTTCCGAACATCGCGACGGACCCGATTCACCAGTTCAAGATCTTCCCGCTGCTCGAGTGGACGGCAGGCGGCTACAACCTGTCCTTCACCAATTCCAGCTTCTGGATGCTTGTTTCGACGGGCCTCGTCCTGGTCTTCCTCGGCCTGGCAGCCTCGCGCGGCGGCCTGATCCCAAACCGTATCCAATCGCTGGGCGAACTGTCCTACGGCTTCATCGCCGATATGGTTCGCTCGACCGCCGGCGAAGAAGGCCTGAAGTTTTTCCCCTTCGTATTCACGCTGTTCTTCTTCATTCTTGGCGCGAACATTGTCGGCATGTTCCCCTATGCCTTCACCACCACCAGCCACATCGCCGTAACCGGCGCGCTGGCCGTCGTCGTTATCCTGATCGTCATCGGATACGGCATCTACAAGAACGGCCTCGGCTTCTTCGGCCTGTTTGCCCCGCACGGCGTACCTCTGCCAGTGATGTTCTTCCTCGTGCCGATCGAGATAATCTCCTTCCTGGCCCGACCGATCACGCTCGGGATGCGTCTGTTTGCCAACATGCTGGCCGGCCACATCATGCTGAAACT
>JBGTKN010000542.1:0-6638 GCA_041744615.1 Hyphomonas sp.
GGGCCCAGCACGGCGCCCATCAGCAGCACGGCCAGCGTCTGCAACGTCACCGGCACCGGCACCATCGGCAGCGACACATAGGACGACACGGTCAGCGCCGCGATCCCGGCGAGGCCGATCAGGGCCGGGCGCAGGACAGGATGGCTGAGCGGACGGGCAAGCGAATGGGTCATGGGAGGGCCTCGATTGGGAACTTCTCCCTCTATTGTGCAGCGCCCCCGGCGGGGTCAAGCGCAAAGCCGGTAAGGGTATCCCCCGGATGACACCGCGCCGCAGCGGGGGCATAAGGGCGCCATGACCCAGACATTTGATCTTATCCTGCGCGGCGGCACGGTCGTCACCCCCGGCGGCGAGGCCCAGACCGATATCGGCATAATCGGCGAGCGCATCGCCTTCATCGGGGACCTCGCCCAGGCCGCCGCCGGCGAAATCTACGGCGCCAAAGGGCTCCACATCCTGCCCGGCGTCATCGACAGCCAGGTCCACTTCCGCGAGCCCGGCCTCGAGCACAAGGCGGACCTCGAAACCGAGGCCCGCTCGGCCGCGCTCGGCGGCGTCACCGCCGTGTTCGAGATGCCCAACACCAACCCCTCGACGATCACGCCGGACCTCCTGCAGGACAAGCTGAACCGCGCGAAGGGCCGCATGGATGTCGACCATGCCTTCTATGCCGGCGCGACCCATACCAATACCGACCTGTTGCCCGAGATGGAGCGCATGGTCGGCTGCTGCGGCGTCAAGGTCTTCATGGGCGCCTCGACCGGCGACCTGCTGGTCCACGACGACGCCGGCGTCGAAGCCGTCATCAAGGCGATCAAGCGCCGCGCCGCCTTCCATTCCGAAGACGAATACCGCCTCACCGAACGCCGCCCGCTGGCGCGCACCGGTGACTGGACCAGCCATCCCGAAGTACGCGACGTCGAGAGCGCCGTCATGTCGACGAAACGCCTCCTGCGCATCGCCCGCGCCGCCGGTAAGCGCATCCACGTGCTGCACATCTCCACCGCCGAAGAACTCGACATCCTGCGTGACGCCAAGGACGTTGCCTCGGTCGAATGCCTGCCGCAACACCTGACCCTTGCCGCGCCAGACTGCTACGAGCGCCTGAAAGGCTACGCCCAGATGAACCCGCCGATCCGCGAGGCCCGCCACCGCGAGGCCCTCTGGCGCGCAGTCAATGCCGGCATCATAGACGTTATGGGTTCCGACCACGCCCCGCACACCCAGGAAGAGAAGGCGCGGCCATATCCCGCTTCGCCCTCGGGCATGCCCGGCGTGCAGACCATGGTGCCGATCATGCTCACCCACGTGAACGACGGAAAGCTCAGCCTGCAGAGGTTTGTCGAGCTGACTTCGGCCGGCCCGCAACGCGTCTTCGGTCTCGCCGACAAGGGCCGCATTGCGGAAGGCTATCATGCTGACTTCACGGTCGTGGACCTGAAGCGCAAGGAGACGATCACCAGCAAATGGTCGAAATCCAAGTGCGGCTGGACCCCCTTCGACGGCTTCGAGGCCACTGGCTGGCCCGTCGCCACCATCGTCCGCGGCGGCTTTGTCATGCGGGGCGGCGAGATCACGGCGAAGGGGGGCGGCCAACCCATCCGCTTCAACGAGACGCTGGAGCCGGTGGGATAACCCTACAGAAGATTACCTTCCCCTGTCCGGCTCTTCTTTGCCGGGCTAACCTTTTTTCCAGTTTCAGGGCGATGACCCGCTGCACACCAAAAGGACCCCCATGCGCTTCACTCCCGGCCTTCTCCTGTCCGCCGCGCTCGTGCTCGCCGCACCCTCAGCCGTCGCAGACGAGCGAACGGTGTTTGAGCAACAGGCACGTGAAATCTACCAGACCGTAGTCGAGATACGCACCGCCAAAGGGCAGGCCAAGCTGCCAGAGATGGTGGACTATCTCGTCCGTGAACTGAAGGCCGGCGGCTTTGCGGACGCCGACATCGAAGTCACCGACTATGACAGCGACGGCGAGCCCGTTCAGGGAATGATGGTCTGGTACCGCGCCGAGGGTAAGCCGAAGCAGAAGCCGATCGTTCTCCTTGCCCATATGGATGTCGTCGACGCTTTGCCCGATACGTGGACGCGCTATCCCTTCGAACTGATCGAGGAGAACGGCTATTTCTTCGGGCGTGGAACGGCCGACAACAAGTACGGCGTTACCAGCCTGGTCGCGACCTTCCTCCGCCTCAAGGCAGAAAGCTTCAAGCCGGACCGTGATCTCGTGATGATCCTGTCGGGCGACGAGGAGACCGGCATGTTCTCCACCCGCGCGCAGGCGCAGTACGTGCACGATAAGATCAAACCCGCCTATGTGCTCAATGCCGATGCCGGCGGCCTGTCGCTCGATGCCGATGGCAAGGCGCTGCTTTACGCCGTGCAAGGCGCGGAGAAGACCTTTGCCTCATTCGAGATGACTGTGTCCAATCCGGGCGGGCATTCTTCTGCGCCGCGCGCGGACAATGCCATCTACGAACTCGCCGATGCGTTGAAGAAGATCGAATCCTACAAGTTTCCCGTCATGTACAGCCCGCTGACGCTGGCCTCCTTCAAGTCGGCCGGTGCGCAGACGCCCGGCCCGCTGGGCGAGGCAATGCTTGCCTTTGCCGCAAACCCCGCCGATGAAGCGGCCATCGCTACGCTGCGCGCTGACCCCTCGACCGTTGGTTCAACCGGCACGACCTGTATCGCCACGATGCTGCGGGCCGGCCATGCCGACAACGCCCTGCCGCAGCGCGCGACTGCGACGATCAATTGCCGCATTTTCCCTGGTGTCAGCATCGCGGCCACCGAGCAGACTCTGAAAGAGGTCGTCGGCAATGACGGCGTCGACTTCAAGCTGATTTCCAATCTCGTAGAGAGCCCGGAATCCAGACTTCCGGACGATGTGATGGCGGCCGTCGCCGCGGCGCTCGCTGCGCGCGGCCTTGAAGGCCTGCCGATCCTGCCGCACATGTCCTCGGGCGGCACTGATGGTCTGTTCTATCGCAATCTCGGCTACGACACGCTCGGCATCGGCGGCAGCGGCGCCAAACCGAACGACACCTTCGCGCACGGTCTCAACGAGCGCCTGTCGGTCAATGCCTTCTATAGCGGGCTTGATCACTGGTATATCGTGCTGAAGGAACTCTCAGGCGCGCAATGATGCCGTGCGTCCAGGGTAAGGAGCGGGCAGGGTGATCGACAAGACCGAAACGCCAATGGGGCTGCGGCGCACTCTCGTCTGGCTCTATGAAGGTGTCGGCAGATGGCCGGTCACCTTTCGTTGGGGCGTGCTGATCTTCGACGTGCTGACGATTAGCTATTTCCTCGTCTCGCCCTTTCTCGGCAAGCCGGGCCAGCACTACTGGCTCGACTATGTGATTGGCGCAGTCATTGCGCTCGACCTTGCGGCGCGGTTCTATATAGCGCCGACCAAACGGCGCTTCTTCCAGCGCTACATGAACATCGCCGATCTCATTGTGGTGTTCACGATGTTCGCGCCGCTGATTTCGCAGAACTATGCCTTCCTCAGGATCATCCGTGCCATGAGGATCGCGCGCGCCTTCAGCTTCCTGCGCGACAACAGCCCACTGTCGAGCTATCTGCACCTGCACCGTGTCGTCATCGAGCGGGCGATTAACGTCGTCGTCTTCCTGTTTATCATGTCCGCCCTCGTCTATGCCGACCAGGTCAATCGAGCGGGTTCCGACGTCCACAACTATCTCGATGCGTTCTACTTCACTGTGACGAGCCTGACGACCACAGGGTACGGCGACGTCACTCTCACCGGCTGGACCGGACGGGTGCTGCCGATCATCATCATGCTGCTTGGTGTCACGCTCTTCCTGCGCCTGCTGCGTGCTCTCGTCACGCCGACCGACAAGGCCGAGGTCGAGTGCACCAATTGCGGCCTGATGCGCCACGACCGCGACGCGGTCCACTGCAAACATTGCGGCGAAATCGTCTATATAGAGAACGAAGGTTTTGATCCATGACCACCACCCATATCCCGTTCCGCGAAGTGCCGTATCTTCCGCTGAAACTGATGATGGAGCGGCGCCCGGATGGCACGATCCTGCTCGAGAACGGCCAGCCGCTGAAGCCGTACCCGCCGCATATGCTGGCGCCGCTGGTTAAGTGGGCGGCAAAGCGCCCGGACCAGGTCTGGCTGGCCGAACGCTGGCCGGAGGATCCCTCGCAGGCCGGATGGCGCGAGGTGACGTATGCGGACGGTCTCGCAGAGGTGAAGCGCCTCGCCGCCGCCTTCCTCAGCGAGGGCGCAGGGCCGGATGCGCCCCTTATGATCCTGTCGAAGAATTCCATCGACAATGCGCTGCTGATGTACGCCGCCATGTGGGCGGGCAGTCCCGCCGTGCCGGTGACACCGGCCTATGCTCTGCTCAGCCAGGACCTCGTCCGCCTCAACTATATCGACCGGCTCACCGAGCCGAAATTCATCTATGTCGAGGACGGCGCCGAGTATCAGCGCGCGCTCTCGGCGATGAACCTCGAGGGCCGCCTCGTGCTCTATTCGCGCAACGCGCCCAATGTGCCGCGAGCGGTGAGCCTTGAGGATTTCGCCGGCCAGGCGGGTATCGCCGTGGACGCCGCCTACGCCGCGCTGACGCCGCAGACTGTTGCGAAATACATGCTGACCTCCGGCTCGACCGGCGAGCCGAAGGCGGTGATCAACACGCATGGCATGATTGCCGCGAACGCCAAGATGATCCGCTCGGTCTGGGATGAAGACCGCCTTGATGCGATCACCGGCGGACCGCAGGTGATGGTGAACTTCCTGCCCTGGAGCCATACCTACGGCGCCAACGCGATCCTGCACAACATGCTGGACTGGGGCGGCACGATGTATATCGACCAGGGCGCACCGACCCCGCAGCGCCTGCCGGAAATGCTCCGTAACCTGAAGGAAATACCGACCACGCAGCACACCACCGTGCCGCAGGCCTGGGCGTCCCTCGCCACGGCGCTGGAGCAGGATGACGCGCTCGCCGAAGTCTTCTTCTCCCGCCTCACCTCGATGGCCTATGGCGGCGCCGCGATGGGTCAGGACATTTACGAACGTATTCAGGTCGTCGCCGTCCGCGTCACAGGCCAGAGGATTTCGCTGTCGGCAGGCTATGGCGCGACCGAGACTTCCCCAACGTCGTCCAACGTCCACTGGCCGAACGGCACGATGGGCCTGATCGGCCTGCCGCTGCCCGGCAACACGTTCAAGCTGGTGCCCACCGGCGGCAAGCTCGAAGTGCGCGTCAAGGGTGTCAATGTTACCCCGGGTTATTACCGCAATCCGCAGAAGACGGCGGAGGCCTTCGACGAGGAAGGTTTTTACCGGCTCGGTGACGCGGTGAAGTTCGTTGACCCCGCCGTGCCGGAAAAGGGCCTAGCCTTCGACGGGCGCACCGTGGAGGAGTTCAAGCTCGTCAGTGGCACCTGGGTCTCGACCGGATCGGTTCGCGTGGCTGCCGTAGCGGCAACCGGCGGCGTGCTGTCGGACGCCATCGTCTGCGGCCTCAACCGCGAGGAGATCGGCCTGCTCGGCTTTCTCAACGAGGCCTATTGCCAACGCCTCGCCGGGGCGCCCTTGCCGCTGGAAGACCTCGTCAGTCATCCCGCCATCGAAGCCGCGATCCGCGAAGGCCTCGCGGCGCACAATGCCCGCAATCCCAATGCCTCCGCGCGAATCGCCCGTCTGCTACTGCAAACGGCGCAGCCCCAGTCCGACCTCGGCGAGATCACCGAGAAGGGATATATCAACCAGTCGCGCACCCAAGAGTTGCGTGCCGATCAAATCGAGCGGCTGTATTCTGCCGATGCTTTTGCGGGCAAGTTCGTGATCTGAGATTGCGCCCGGGATACGTACCGGAGGTTTGCAGCCGACGGCGCCGGAAAGGGCTCGATTTCTGACACCTGCGATGTATATTCGCGCACAAGCTGTAGTGAATGCTGCAGCCCAGCCATTCCCCTTTGGCTATGGCGGGCCGCAGGACGAACAACGAAGCTCCCCTTGCTTCAGTTCGACTTGCGGCCCGTTTCGGTTTTGCGCCGCCCGCTGATTTCGCCTAAGCACCGGTGAGAAAAGGCACCCGGGAGGCGGACATGGCAGACACTGACAGCAAAGCGAAAACCGGCGCGGAGGCGCTTGTGTCGACCCTGGCCGACCATGGCGTGACCGCCTGTTTCGCCAATCCCGGCACCTCGGAGATGCACCTCGTCACTGCGCTCGACCATGAGCCGCGCATCCATTCTGTGCTCTGCCTGTTTGAAGGCGTCGCGACCGGCGCGGCGGACGGCCATGCCCGGGTCACCGGCAAGCCTGCCATGACGCTGCTGCACCTCGGCGCGGGCTTCCTGAACGGCGGCGCCAATATCCATAATGCCAAGCGCGCCTGGACGCCGATGATCAACGTGATAGGTGATCACGCCGTGCCGCACCTGCGCTATGACGCGCCGCTGACCTCAAACATCCTTGGCCTCGCGGGGCCGAACTCGGTCTGGATCAAGTCGGCGGACAAGGTGGCCGAGGCCGGCAATCTCGCCGCCGAAGCGTGGGAGGCGAGTTTCGGCCCGGTGCCGGGCCCGGTCTCGCTGCTGCTGCCCGCGGATACGGCATGGACAGAGGGCGGCAAGCCCGG
>JBGTKN010000543.1:0-1667 GCA_041744615.1 Hyphomonas sp.
AGTCGCCCTGCGCGGCGGCTAGCCGCGCCCGCGCACCTTTCGGCGGCGGGCCCAGCGAATGGCCAACCAGATAGGTCACGCCTTCCGGCAGGTCGAACAGCGCGGTCCGGTCCGATAGTGGATCAGCGGCGTCGCGCTGGAGCGCCTCTTCGCGCGTGGTGGGAGCCTTGATCATGCGGGGTGCTTGCCTCGTCCAATGAAGCCCGCGACAGTAGAGGCGAAGCCCCCGGCGGCAAGGGAGAGAAGTGTGTGGAAACAACAGTTTGCTGCGGCGTTGCTGGCCCTGGCGGCGGCTTGTGTGCCGGAGGAGGTGCCTGCCATGGCTGAACCGGCAAAGCTGATGACTTGGGGCGATCTCAGCGCCCTGCCGCGTCCGGTGGCGCCGCAGACCATACGCTGGGGCGAAGGGGTGACGGATGTCGTGGATCTCTGGCTGCCGGAGGGGACTGGGCCGCATCCGGTGGTTGTCATGGTGCATGGCGGTTGCTGGCAAAAATCCATTGCTGACAAGAACTTGATGGACTGGATGGCGGAAGGTTTGCGACAGCAGGGATGGGCGGTCTGGAACATAGAGTACCGAGGTGTGGACGAGGCCGGTGGCGGCTATCCGGGCACATTCCTCGATGCCGGCGCGGCGACCGATGCGATCAAGGAACACGCTGCCGAATACAATCTCGATCTGTCCCGGGTTACCGGGATTGGGCATTCAGCGGGTGGTCACCTGATCCTTTGGCTGGCTGCGCGCGCGCGCCTGCCGGATGACAGTCCGCTCCGGGTGTCGGATCCGCTGCAATTTCAAGGGGTTGTCGTTTCGGGCGGACTTGCTGATCTGGAGGCGTCTCGTTCAGTGACGGCGCCGACCTGTCTTGATGCGATCTATGATCAGCTGACCGGTCCGGCGTCGCCCGAGCGGCGGGATCCGCTGTCGGATACCTCGCCGGTACGGATGTTTCCGGTGGGGGTGCCTTTCGTCAGCGTGAACGGAAGCGAGGACAGAATTGCCCCGCCGATGCTGGGGGATGCGCTAACGCGGAAAGCGGAAATGGCGGGAGATTCCGCTTCATTGGTCATCATTCCGGCCACAGGCCATGTCGAACTCGTCTCACCAGGTACACAGGCGTTCGACATCCAGTCTCAGATTTTATCAGATTTTATCGCTTCGCGGGGAGTGCCGCAGTAGCGCCGACATAGGCATCAGTTCTGCTCTCCTCACGCCCTCGCCTTGAGGCTGGCCAGCAGTTCCTGCGCGAAGGTTGTCAGGGTGTCATCGCGGGCGCCCATGATGAGGATGCGGTCACCGGGCTTGGCCAGTTCGAGGAGGCGTGCGCCGCAGGCGGGGCGGTCGGTGAGGGCTTCGCCAGTGCGGCCGAGGGCGGTGATGTCGGCCGCGAGTTCCTGGCTGCCGACGGAGCGGTCCACCGTGCCGCCAAAATAGGCCGGCTCCGGCATCAGGAGAATATCGTCCGCAGTCAGATTTTCGGCGAAGCATTCGGCGAACTCGCGGCGCATTTTCTTCAGCGGGCCGAAACCGTGCGGCTGGAACATCACGAGGACGCGGCCGTGGAACTGGTTGACTGTGCGCAGGGTAGCGGCGATCTTGTCCGGATTGTGGCCGAAATCATCAATGACGGTGACGCCGTTCGCCGTGCCGACGATATCGAAGCGCC
>JBGTKN010000544.1:0-4618 GCA_041744615.1 Hyphomonas sp.
GCGTTCACCGTCCGCCTGAGGACGACGTGCGGCAGGGTCATAGGCGCGGCGTTCACCGCCACCCTGGCTGCGCGACGGGCCCTGCGGCCGGCGGCTTTGTTGTTGCGGTTTGCGCGAGCCGCGATCATCGGATTCCTTCTCGCCAGCCGGACGCGGGGCGAGCTTGTTGCCGATCAGCTTCTCGATGGCGCGCAGGTAGTCGCGTTCGTCTTTCGAAACGAACGAGATCGCCACGCCGGATGCACCGGCGCGCGCGGTGCGGCCGATGCGGTGGACGTATTGCTCCGGCACTTCCGGCAGGTCGAAGTTGATGACGTGTGTGAGGTTTTCGATATGGATGCCGCGCGCTGCGATATCGGTAGCAACGAGGACCGGCACCTTGCCGCCCTTGAAGGCTTCCAGCGCGCGTTCGCGCTGCGACTGGCTCTTGTTACCATGGATGGCAACCGAGTCGATATCCGAGGCCGCAAGGCGGCGGACCACGGCGTCGGCGCCATGTTTCGTTCGGGTAAAGACGAGCACGGTTTTCACTTCGGGCTTGCGGATGGTCTCGACGAGGAGTGCCTGCTTCTCGCCTTGCTCAACGAAGCAGATGCGTTGCTCGACCTTGTCGGCGGTGGCCGAAGGCGGGGCAACGGCAACCTGGGCTGGGTCGCGCAGGAATTGCGCGGCAAGACCTTCGACGAGTTTCGGCATGGTGGCCGAGAAGAACAGCGTCTGGCGTTTTGCCGGAACATGTTTCGCGATGGCGCGTAGCGCGTGGATGAAGCCTAGGTCCAGCATCTGGTCGGCTTCGTCAAGCACGAGGACTTCAACATCCTTCAGGCCGACGGCACGCTGTTCGATCAGGTCGATCAGGCGCCCGGGGGTTGCGATCAGCACGTGCACGCCGCGCTCGAGCTTGCGGATCTGGGGGCCGATCTTGGCGCCGCCGCAAACCATCGCGATGCGCAGGCCGAGGCCGGCGCCGTAAGTCTCGAACGAGGCGGCAATCTGGCCAGCCAGTTCGCGGGTCGGTGCCAGCACCAGAACGCGCGTGCCCTTGTGCGGGGCCGGCCCCTGATTGCGGAACAGCTTGTCGAGGATCGGCGCGGCAAACGCGAGCGTCTTGCCGGTGCCGGTCTGGGCGAGGCCCATGACATCACGGCCCGACATGATCAGCGGGATCGCGCCGGCCTGGATCGGGGTAGGGGTGGAGTAGCCGGCAGCGGTCAGCGCAGATTCAACGCGCGGCGCGAGGCCGAAGGATTGGAAATTGGTCATGTGGTCTTTCAAACATTAATTTGCGCCCGGCGCGACACGTCGCGCTGGGGAGCGGGGGTTCTAACGACCCGCGTGAAGAAGGGCGCCTGGGGCTGAATTCGTGTCTGTAAGGAGGGCCTTGGGCAGGGCGAATGTTTCGCCGCGCCAGCTCACGCTGTCCCTGCAAGGCGGCCTAAGCTGCCCAGACCCGGCGCACATGGGGTATAACCGCCGATAAGTCAAAGGCTTTTCCACAGGGGTGTGTTAACGCGCCCGCTCCTCCGCCTGCGGATCGACGGTGCCTGCAGGCTCAGGGCGTCCCGGACGGATCAAGCCCGTCCTCCAGAAGTTTCAGCGCCGCCGCGCGAGCCCGGCCCCTGGGCTTGCCGAGTAACTCCCCCAGCGTCGGGCCGAACAGGCCGACACCGATAGCCAGGATCACGCTGATCAGGATCGCGTCCTCCAGCCGGCTCTCATCCGCTTCCGCCGCGCCGATCTTCTGCCGGACCACCGTCTGAACCGCTTCGCGCACCGTCCGCAGCCTTTTTGATTCCCCGGTCATCTCCAGCCAGGCGGCAAGCCGGGCGGCGCCTTTGGTCTCGAAGGCGTCGAACAGATTCTGCAAGGCGGCTGCCCGGGCCGCGCGCGGATCTGCGGGCACGTCCATCGCAAGCAGGCCCGAGACCAGCTCCACGATCATTTTCTCCATCAGGGCCGCCTGAACCCCGTCGATGGTGCCGAAATGGTGGAGCACGGTGGCATTCGCCACGCCTGCCTCCTTCGCCACATCCGCCAGCCGCAGGGATTGCGGCCCGGTCCGTACCAGCAGCCGCTCGGCCGCAATCAGGATATTGTCGCGGGAAGCTTCCGGCGAACGGCGAATTCGAGGAGGCGTGGTTTTATTTATCGACATTTTTGTCAGTAACTGTTAGAAATGCTGAAGTTCGATTGAGACTATGTGCTCATTCTCACTCTTGTCAGCAGGATTCGCCCAATGACCGCCGCCCGTACCCCTGAAGACCTCACCATTCTGCCCCGTGACCTGCATTTTGATGTGGCTACGGCGAATTCCGGTCACTGGCTCGACGGCGATCCGGTTGCGACGGCAGTGATGAATTCCCTGTCGCTGACATTCCCCGATGGCGAGCGCCTCTTCATGGACGCGGTGCGCGGATACAAGGATCAACTGAGCGGGAAGCTGGCTCAGGAAGCGAAGGATTTCATCGCTCAGGAAGCCATACATTCGCGCGAGCACGTGATGCTCAACAAGATGATCGACCGAAAGAAGTATCCAGTCGAGGCTATCGAGGCAAAGATCCGGGAACGGATCGCGTTCTCCCGCTCGCGCGGCCCGATGGGAATGCTGATCTCCACCATTTGCCTTGAGCATTTTACCGCCATGCTCGCTGACATGTTCGCCCAGCACGACGACATGTTCACAAAGACCGAGCCGGCGCTGCGCGACCTCTGGCGCTGGCATGCGATGGAAGAAACCGAGCACAAGGCGGTCGCCTATGATGTCTTCATCGTCGCCACGAAAGACTGGCCTGCCTGGCGGCGCTATGTCCGCAGGTGCGTGGCGATGCTCCTGATCTCCTATTTCTTCCCGCGCAACATTGCGGCCTTTGCGTCATCGATGCTTGTCGCGGATGGTTACACGCCGGAAGCGGCGAAGAAAGCTGTCAGGCGTTTCCTGTGGAAAGACCCCGCCTTCTTCGGTCGCGGCTGGAAGATCTGGATCACCTGGTTCAAGCCAGGCTTCCACCCCTGGGACCACGACAACCGGGCCCTGATGGCGGACTGGCAGGCCGAGTTCAATCTGGTCGCTGCGGAATAGACCGCGCTCCAAAACGCATCTGATTCAGGCCACTGGACAAATACAGTCCAGCATATCAACCTCACTTCGAGGCTGGGGAATGAGGCCGTTCAGTATGAAATTCTTGTCCCTCCCGAAGCAGTCCTTCCTGTCCGTCGCGCTTGCCGCCTGCGCCGTGAGCCTGCCGGCCCTTGCCGAGACGGCGACCGCCGCGCCCGAACCTGCCGCGAACTATCTCGGCATCCCACTGCCGCTGCGCGCTGGTGAGCGTGTGGTGGCGACAGCCAGCGGCGACTGCTCGGTCGTCGTCTTCGCGCCGCACGAGGAACGCTACGAGCGCTTCGCTGCCTATTGGCGGACCGCAGATTGGAACGGCTACTGCCGGTTCGGCCTGGCACACGGAAAAGGGACGATCTCCGGCGTCAACGGAAACTGGAGCGTCGAGACGGCCATGGTCTACGGCCTCGAAGTCAATCCGGCGGAAGTGATCAAAACCGAGGTCGGCGAGGACGGTGTGCTCTCCTGGGACCCGTCAATCGATACCCTGAACTTTTTCTCGGGTCCGGCCTTTAGCGACCTGAAGGCAAAACGCTATGTCATCCGTCTGGAGAAGGAAGCGCCGGGCGATGTGGAGCTCGGTGATCTCATGTCGGACTGGTACGGTCAGGACTATCTGGAGAAGCACACTTTTGACGCTACCGGCCGGGAATGGACGATGAGCGTCAGCGTCTGGAACGTCGACACCTATTGCGGTCTTGGCCTTCCGGCAGAATTCAAGCCGTTCGAAAGGGAAGTGAAGAAGGCCTGCAAGAAGAACGCCGACAAGCTTGTGATCTTCCGGCGCGAAGGGTTCGAGGCTGATCCCTGGGCGGAGCGCCCGATTACCTGGCTGAAGTCCTGCCCGGTCAACCGGAGCCGCCGCATCAATGATTGCGGCCTTCTGGCGCGCGAAGCGCTCGGCAAGGAAGCGGCCGAACTGGACAAGTTCCTGGCTGAAGGTGACACGGCGGCACGCAGCGCGGCGCGGCAGGAAATCATCGACCGGTATGCACCGCTTGAAGAGATGGTCGAGGAGCCCCTGCTGGTCGAGGAGTTCGAATAGGCGGATTAGATCCGTCTACAGATCGATCACCACGCGCCGGTCCTCTAGCGCTGTGATCGCGTCTTGCGGGGTCGGACTGTGGACCATGGCATCGCGGAAGGTTTCAGGGATGAAACCGCCGGCAATGATCCGCTCTATCAGTTCAAAGAAGGGCTGCCAGAAACCGTCCTCATCCAGGAAAGCCATGGGTTTCGCATGCAGGCCGAGGCGGGCCCAGGAGAGGATCTCCACCGCTTCTTCCAGCGTCCCGATGCCGCCGGGCAGCACGATGAAGGCGTCGGCCTCTTCGAACATCATCATCTTGCGGGTGTGCATGTCCTCGACAATGCGGTGTTCGACATCCTTGAAGATGCGTTCCTTCTGCAAAAGGAACCGCGGCATGATGCCGAGCACCTCGCCGCCCGCATCATTCGCAGCGCGAGCGCAGGCACCCATCAGGCCGACGCCCCCGCCGCCAT
>JBGTKN010000545.1:0-4246 GCA_041744615.1 Hyphomonas sp.
CACGACCTGCTTGGAGCGGCCATGGCTGAAACTCTGCTTCACCGTGCCGGAGGTTTTCCGCACGACGGTCAGCGGCTTGCGGCCACCGGAATTGTCTTGATCGTTGTTGTCGCTCATTCGTCCTACATATCATAATCTGAGCCGGGTCGCCCATGCGTCCCGGCAAAATCCGTTACCGATCCGGTTCAGGGAACCAGCCAAGTTCGGGGGCAGCGCGAAATCCGGTGAGGCGGCTGTAGGCCTCTTCCCAGTTCTTCGCGATGGCGCCCCGGCGGACGAGGCCGTGTATCACACGGTCACGCCCGAAAGCCATGCCCAATTCCTGCGAACTGAGCGCTCCGGCTACTTTCACGTCGCTATATAGGGCTTTGGCGAGGAAATACACCTTGTTGCGCCCATCCTCTGCACCGTCGCTGGCTTCGAGGAGAAAGGCCGGCGGCTTGCCGCGCAGCGCATCCCGCACCTGGTCATGCCCCTGGATAGCCAGTCCTGCCTTGCGGGCGAGGCCGAGAAGCTCGACGCAGCGCTTCACGAGCAGGCGTTCGGCGAAATCCGAAAGCCCGTCGGGCACGGTGACGGCGCCCTTGAAGCCGCGCGCGAACG
Source organism: Hyphomonas sp. (assembly GCA_041744615.1). Classification (GTDB taxonomy): domain Bacteria; phylum Pseudomonadota; class Alphaproteobacteria; order Caulobacterales; family Hyphomonadaceae; genus Hyphomonas. Next base: position 604 of record JBGTKN010000545.1, read on the forward strand.
CGCCTTTCGCGGCCGCTGTGTCGACATGCCGCCGCTCGGCCGCAACCCAGACGCCGCGCCCCGGCAGGCGCGCGGCGATATCCGGTGTCACGATATTGTCCGGAGACAGAACAAAGCGGATCATCGCCTCCTTTGGGAGGCGTTCGCGCGTGACAGCGCATTGACGCTCCGGCGACGCCGAAGCATCGCCGTCTGCGCCGTCTTCATTTTCGGGGATCAGACCCGGTTCACTGTTCGGGTACGGCTTCTTCATCGCCGCCCTCCGTCTTCAGGTCCGCGAGATCGATGCCGAGCTCTTCCGCCAGCGTCTCCTCGTCATCGTCATTGTTGCCGAGTTCGCCGAGCGCGAGCAGGGCACGTTCTTCCTCGGTCAGCTCTGGCGCAACTTCATCGCCAGCCTGCTGCGCGAGCATCTCGTCGATCGCTTCCTGTTCGATCCAGCCGGCCGCAACGCGCGCCTTCATGATGAACATCTGCGCGTCGTCCTTGCGCATTTCGCCCTTCTTCAGGATGCCCTCGACCCAGACCGGTTTGCCGTCCGGACCCGGTTCGCGGTAGCCGGTGATGTCGTCCGGCACGAGGCCGGCAACGTCTTCGACCGACTTCACGCCCTGCTCGCCAAGTTTCACCGCGAAGGACGGTGTCATGCTGTCGAGCTCCATCACATCGTCCTCGACGCCGAGTTCGCGGCGTTTCGCGTCATTCTCGACCGCCACGCGGTCCAGGAATTCGCGGGCGCGTTCCTGCAGCTCCTCGGCGACGTCCTTGTCGAACCCTTCGATGGTGATGAAGTCTTCCGGCGCGACGAAGGCGATTTCCTCGACCGACTCGAAGCCTTCCGAAGCGAGCAGCTGGGCGAGGGTTTCGTCCGCATCCAGAGCTTTCATGAAGAGATCGGTGCGTTCCTGGAATTCCTTCTGGTAGCGCTCGGAATCGGCCGACTCGGTGATCAGGTCGATCTGCCAGCCCGTCAGCTGCGAAGCGAGCCGCACGTTCTGGCCGCGGCGGCCGATGGCCAGCGGGAACTGGTCGTCGGCAACGACAACCTCGACACGGCGCTCGTCTTCGTCGAGCACGACTTTCGAGACTTCCGCTGGCTGCAGGGCGTTCACGATGAAGGTCGCAGCGTCATAGTTCCATGGAATAATGTCGATCTTCTCGCCGGAAAGCTCGCCAACCACCGCCTGCACGCGCGCACCGCGCATACCGACGCAGGCGCCGACGGGATCAATGGAGGAGTCGTTCGAGATGACACCGATCTTGGCGCGCGAACCGGGATCGCGGGCGCAGGCCTTGATCTGGATGACGCCTTCGTAGACTTCCGGCACTTCCTGGGCGAACAGCTTGCGCATGAAATCCGGCGCGGCGCGCGACAGGAAAATCTGCGGGCCCTTCAGTTCGCGGCTGACCTTGTAGAGATAGGCGCGGACGCGGTCGTTCGGCTGAAAGTTCTCGCGCGGGATACCGTCATTGCGGCGGATGATGCCCTCGGCGCGGCCGAGATCGACGATCACATGCCCATACTCGACGCGCTTGACGATGCCGTTGATGACTTCGCCTACGCGGTCTTTGTATTCTTCGTACTGACGTTCGCGCTCGGCGTCGCGCACCTTCTGCGTGATCACCTGCTTGGCGGTCTGGGCGGCGACGCGTCCGAAGTCGAATGGCGGAAGCTCTTCTTTCAGTTCGCTGCCGATCTCAAGGCTGGCATCGATCTTTTTGGCTTCCGACAGGCGCAGCTGTTTGGCTTCGTCTTCAAGGCCCGCATCGGCGACGACGGTCTGGATGCGCCAGAGGGTCTGCTCACCGGTAGCCGAATCGATCCGGGCGCGGATGTCATGCTCCTGGCCATACTTCGCCTTGGCGGCCTTCTCGATCGCCTCCTGCATCGCTTCGATCACGATGCGCTGGTCGATCGATTTCTCTTCCGCGACCGCTTTCGCAATCTGCAGAATTTCGAGCCGGTTGGCAGATACGCCGACGGTGGTCATTGGAGATCTCCTGTCTCTTCTTCATCTGTGTCTTCGGACTCGTCGATCTCGAAATCGGCGAGCATGTCTTCGTCTTCGCCCGGCTGAGGCGGCAGATTGCCGGCGGCGCGGGCGGCTTCGATAAGTTCATCGGTGAGCACGAGCGTCGCGCGGCTCATCTCGTGGACGCCGGCGACCAGCTCGGTCTCGTCATCAATCTCGATATGCACCCCGTCTTCGCCTTCTGAAACGATGGTGCCGGTGAACCGGCGGCGGCCATCGATTGGGCGGGCGAGTTCGATTCGGGCGGCATGTCCGATCCAGCGGGCGAAATCGCCGGGCCGGGTAAGCGGCCGGTCGATGCCGGGGGTCGAGACTTCCAGGATATAGGCTTCAGAGATCGGGTCGGCCTCTTCCAGTACCGGGCCCATAGCGCGGCTGAGGCGGGCGCAGTCCTCGACATCGGTCGGCGCGCCCCCTGCCTTCTCCGCCATCACCTGCAGATGCGGCCGGCGCCCACCCGAGACGCGCAGGCGCACCACGTCCATTCCGAGTCCATCCGCAACGGGGCGGATGATGTCCAGCAGGCGGCGTTCCTGTTCGGTCAGTGCGATCATGAGAGGCGGGGCAAATCCGGATAAAGAAAAACGGCGGACCCGTTTCCGGACCCGCCGCCGATATATTTCGACTTGGCGGCTAGATAGTCACAGTTTTGCCGGTTGTCGAGGGGGTGGCTGAGCCAAACGAAAACGGCGGCCCGGTTTGCCCGGCCGCCGTTTCCTCACCCCTGAAAGGGCGAATGTACTAGAGGACCTTGAGGTCCACAGCCGAGGTCTTGCCGCGGCGCTCGTCCTTGTGCAGTTCGTACTGGATGGACTGGTTCTCGGCGAGCGTACGCAGGCCCGAACGCTCAACGGCGGAAATATGAACGAAAACGTCCGCGCCGCCCTCATCCGGCTTGATGAAGCCGAAGCCTTTTTGGTCGTTGAACCACTTAACTTTACCGGTTGCCATACTGGCCTTCCTTTACCGTTCTGGACCGCGACAAGCGCGGGATTGCGCCATGCCGGTGCCCATCGAAAGCGGGGGAGGGAAAGTCATAGCCGTCGGTCTGACGGGGTCTTGATATTCAGACCGACCGGTTTCGATGCGGGGGATACGTGCATAAATCAGCTGAAATGTCAATAATATCCACAGGCTCAGGTACGGACCAGATCGTACCAGACCGGGTCACAATCGCCCAGTTTCTTTGATTCGTAGCGGGTCGTTACATGATCCGCGGGCGGACGGCGCCAGTCATCGGCCCGCAGAGCGGGCCAGCCGAAGCCGCCATTCCCCAGAAAGGCGAGTAGCGCTTCATCGGCGTAGCTGGCGACATCGGTGGCAAAGCGGACCGGCGCGCCGGGGGCGAGCACCCGGTGCAGGTCGCCGAGAAAGTCCGGCTGAACGAGGCGCCGCTTCTGTTGGCGGCGTTTCGGCCAGGGATCCGGAAAAAGGATGAATGCCCGCGCGATCGTCGCCGGCGCGAAAGCCGCAAGCAGGCGGCGCGCATCATCCGGCCACAGACGGACATTGGTGAGACCGTAATCCTCGATGCCCCCGATCGCCTTGGCGACGCCCTCGACGCCCGGCTCGCAGCCGATGAAGCCGATGTCTGGATGGGCCCCGGCCTG
>JBGTKN010000546.1:0-2311 GCA_041744615.1 Hyphomonas sp.
GCCTCGCCGATCATGCGCGGCAGGCGCTGCGTGCCGCCGCCGCCGGGGAAGATGCCGATCCGGGTTTCCGGCAGGCCGATCAGGGGCACCTGGTTACCGGCGATGCGCAGGTCGCAGGCGAGCGCAAGCTCGAAGCCGCCGCCCATGCAGACGCCGTTGATGGCGGCGATGACGGGCTTGGGAGAATCGAAGACCGCGCGGATCATGTCGGCAAAGCCGCCGCGCTCGAAGTCTTCCGGTTTCAGCTGTCCTGCCTGCACCGCTTCGCCGATGGCGACGATTTCGGCAACGTCATAGTGGCGTACAAACACATCCTCCGTACCCGTCAGGACGAGGACGCGGATCGCGGTATCGGCAACGGCGGCCTGCACCGTTGCCAGCATCAGGCCGGCGCCCTCGGCGGTCATGTAATGCCGCGGCGGGTTGGCATAGCGGATGAGGCGGGTGGCGCCGTGGGTTTCGGTCGTGATTTTGGCCATGGGTGTGCTCCTGACTTCGAGGAGAGTGCGCCGGGGCGTGCGCTTAGGCAAGGCTGTGCAAGGCGGACGGCCATGCTAAAGCGCAGGCTAGACAGGACATCGGACGCCGCCATGCGCATCATCGCCGGACAGCACAAGGGCCGGGCCCTGATTGCCCCCAAGGGGATGGGCACGCGGCCGACCGGTGACCGCACGCGCGAGAGCCTGTTCAATGTGATTGCGCATGCGGACTGGGTACCCCCGCTGGAGGGGGCGAGGGTGATCGACTTGTTTGCCGGCTCCGGCGTGCTGGGGCTGGAGGCGATGAGCCGGGGCGCGGCCTTCTGCCTGTTCGTGGAGACCGACCATGGTGCACGCGGCGCGATCCGCGAAAATATCGAGGCACTGGGATTGTTCGGGAACACGCGCCTGCACCGGCGCTCTGCGACTGACCTCGGGCCGAAGCCGGCAGGTGTCGGCGGGCCGTTCACGCTCGCCTTCCTCGATCCGCCCTATCACAAGGGCCTGATGCAGCCGGCGCTGGACTGCCTTGCAGGCGGCGGATGGCTGGCCGAGGAAGCGTTGGTGGTGGCGGAAACGGGAGCGGACGAAATGCCGATGTTTGCCGGCTGGACGCTGATCGATGCGCGCGAGTATGGCGCGGCGCGGGTGAGTTTTTTGAAACGGGGCTAGCTCTCCAGGAACTCCTTCCGGATATCGAAGCTCGACTTTTTCGTGCCGATGTCCTTCGCGCAGTCCGATAGCCAGCGGTCGGCGGTCTCGAAGCCTTTGTCGTGCAGTTCGGTGAGGAGGCGCCAGCGAGTATCGGACTTGGTCGCGAGGCCGTAGCCGATCAGGTCCTGCCCGCCCTTGATGGCGTGGATGTTCAGCCTTCGGTACTTCTTCATCATCGGTGCTTTCAGCATGCCCTCGTCGATCAGGCGTTGCACGAAAGCGATGGCCCGCAACTCACCGATGAGGGAGGCGTTGAAGCTGATCTCGTTGAGACGTTCCTGGATTTCGCCGGCGCGTTTGGGGGTGCCCGGTCGGGACAGCGGATTGAGGATGACGAGCAGAACATCAGCCGGAGCGCCAGAATAGACGAGCGGGAAGAGGCTGGGGTTACCCATGTAACCACCGTCCCAAAAGGGCGTGCCATCGATTTCCACCGCCTGGAAACTTTGCGGCAGGCAGGCCGAGGCGAGCACGGCGTCGGCATTGATCTCGTCCTTGGAGAAGACGCGCACCCGGCCGGTCTCGACATTCGTGGCGGAGATGAACAGTTTGAGGCCGGAGGCGTGAACGGCATCGAAGTCGATCTCGGCTTCAACGAGTTTTCTGAGCGGATTGTAATTGAACGGGTTGAGGTCGTAGGGACTGGCTAGCGATTGCAGGGCGGTTGCCATCGCGAAGCCGGCCGAACCGAAGGCGCCGAGGGCCGAACTCGCATCCGAGACCTTGCGCCAGAGCGATTCAAGTTCCTTGCGGGCACCTTCGGGGCCGCCTTTGGCGCGGCCGGCGGCGAAGGCGACCGCGTTGAGCGCGCCGGCGGACGTGGCCGAGATCGCCTCGATGTGCAGGCTGTCCTCTCGGCTGAGCCGGTCGAGCACGCCCCACGTGTAGGCGCCGTGGGCGCCGCCGCCTTGCAGGGCGAGACTGAGGGGGCGGGGTTTTCCATTGGCCTTGGCCATGGCGGGGCTCCTTTGCGCGGTCGGCCTGCCCCTGCTAACGGAGTGCGCAGATCACCGCCACCCCCGGAGACCGGATGCCTACCCTGCATGACCTGCCTGCCTCCGGCTCGCGCAACTTGACGATCCAAACGGTTGGCGCTCAGGGCGACGGGCGGGCTCAGG
>JBGTKN010000547.1:0-4259 GCA_041744615.1 Hyphomonas sp.
GCGGGACTGGCCGGCTGAGGCTGACCTTGCCGGCGAGGCGCGCGCCTTTTTCTTCGGTCAGGCAGACCTCTATCTTGCCGGCGCAAGTCCGGCGGCGAGCAGCCAGCTCGCAGATGTCCTGCGCGCCATGGGCCGCGACGATCTCGTAGATCCCGACCCTGCCCCCGAAGCGGTCAATGCCTGTCCGCGCCAGTGGGTCGAACCGATCGAGATGATCGCGCGTGCCGCCGCCAGCAGCCGGATCGTCATCGTCGAAAGCGAGCGCAGCGCCGCCTCACAGACCGCTTTCCTGAAACAGCTGGTGACACGGCTCTCGGCAGAGGGCTTCACGGCATTCGCCGACGACGGACTGACGCTCGGCCCGGACGGCGCGGCGCATCCGGACGTCCTGCTGGTTTCCGAAGGCCTGGTCACGCGCGATCCCGGCCATGGGCGACTGGTGCGCGAAGTCAAACGCAACGGGATGCAACTGATCGATGCCGGCGTCTGGTGGACCAGCGCCGACCAACTCGCCGCGCTCGGCCCGGCCGAACAGTCTGCCCGTCGCCAGGCGGCGCTGGTGACGCAGATCAGCCGCCGAGTCTTCGCCATCGATGCCCGCGCCCGCGTCATCATGCACATCGAGCGCGCGGCAGGTCTGCCGGCATCGGCAACGCTGAAGGCACAAGTCGCGCGCGAGACCGGTCACTATCCCCTGGTGATCGCGCTGACGGCCTGCGCACCGGACGACGGCGATCCCGCCTTCATCCCGGCACATGGCGACGGCGCCCAACCCGGCGGCGAGGCCGATTTGACTTTCGCCATTCCTCGCGCAGATCGCCGGGAGGGACGGCTGAGTTCAGGCCGTACCGAGCTGGAAAGCATCGTCGCGGTGCCGCCATCCTTCGCGCCGTCAGACGGGCCGGTCCTCATCGAGGCGCGCCGCCTGGGCGATCCCGACCTTGCTGTTCCCGAAGACCGGTTGATGCTGTTTCCAGGCGACCGCCTGCCCCTGCTCCTGCCGCCCGGCGAATACCGGATCGAAGCCTGGTCAAAATCCCGCGTCTTCGCGGAGCCGATTACCGTCCGCGTCGGCTGAAAAGCAGAACGCTCGGCCCGGGTGCCCGCTCAGCCGAGTTTGCAAACGCAGATCTTGTTTCCGTCCGGATCGCGGAAATAGGCGCCGTAGAAGGTCGGCATGCGGTTGCCGGGGGCGCCTTCATCTGCGGCGCCCATCGAGATCGCCTTGGCGTAGACCTTGTCCACGACTTCCTTGCTGGCACACGCAAGCGCCGGCATGACGCCGTTGCCGACCGTGGCGGCATTCTTGTCATAGGCATCGCCAATGGTGAGCATCGGCTGGGCCGGGCCGACGCCGTAGAACTGCAGGCGGTCATTCGCAAAAAAGCGCTTGGCGCCCATTTCGCCGAGCACCGCATCATAAAATGCGAGCGCCTTGTCCTTGTTGTTCGTTCCTAGGGTCACGTAAGCCAGCATGGTTTCCTCCCGGGTGCTGTTTCAGAACTCAAAAAATCACGCCGGCTTGACCGTGGCAAGATTGACCGAAGGTTATGTCACACGCGTTTGATCGCCCGGCGGGCGAGGTGACGCAACGGACGCGCTTGACGTTGACGTGAACGTCTGGTGTGACACCGCCCAAACCATACAACCGTTTCAGGAGAGCCCCATGTCCGAGATCCGCTTTGACGGCCGCGTTGCCATCGTCACCGGTGCTGGTGGCGGCCTTGGCCGCGCACACGCCCTCGAACTCGCGCGCCGCGGCGCCAAGGTCGTGATCAACGACCTCGGCGGCACCCGCGATGGCACGGGCGGCAACTCAGCCGCCGCAGAAGCGGTGGTCAAGGAAATCGAAGCCTTCGGCGGTGAAGCGATCGCCAACGGCTCGTCCGTGTCGGATGTCGACGGCGTCAGGAAGATGATCGACGACACGATGGCTAAGTGGGGCCGGATCGACATCCTCATCGCCAATGCCGGCATCCTGCGCGACCGGTCCTTCTCGAAAATGACCGTCGAAGACATCGACCTCGTGCTCGCTGTCCACCTGCGCGGCTCGTTCCTGCCGGTCCATGCTGCCTGGGATACAATGAAAGCCCAGAACTACGGCCGGATCGTCGTGACGACCTCATCGACCGGCCTCTACGGCAATTTCGGCCAGGCCAACTACGGCGCGGCCAAGCTCGGCGTGGTTGGCATGATGAACACGCTGAAAATCGAAGGCGCGAAAAACGATATCAAGATCAACGCTGTGTGCCCGATAGCTGCAACCCGCATGACGGAAGACATCATGTCCGAACAGATGCTGTCCGCACTGAAGCCGGAATTCGTGACCCCCGGCGTTATCAACCTCGTCAAGGAAGATGCCCCCACCGGCATGATCCTGTCCGCAGGCGCCGGCGCCTTCTCGATGGCCCGGATCGTTGAAACCGCCGGCGTGTTCGTCGGCGCAGGCGATGCGCTGACCGCTGAAGCGGTTGCCGCGAAATGGGACCAGATCACTGATGTCAGCACCACCCGCCCGGCCTTCAAATCCGGCGGCGAGCATGGCCAGAACATCTTCGCCTCGGTGACTGCCGGCGCGAAGTAAGTGGCTGGACTTGCCAGGACCCAGCGCGGGTCGCAGGCTGTCTTTGAAACCGGACACCAGCCCATGCGACTCGCCATTGCCCTTTGCCTCACCCTGCTCAGCGCCTGCGGCCACATCCGGACGGACGAACCCGCCGATAGGGCGCCAGGCGCCGAAATCAGCCGACCCGTCGCGGCAGGGGGCGAGATGTGCGGCGGCATTGCCGGCATAAGCTGCGCTGAAGGGCTCAGCTGTCTCCTGACCGACGGCGCCTGCTACCAGACGGCAGATGCCGCCGGCACCTGCCAGACCGCGCCGACCGTTTGCACACGCGAATACCGGCCTGTATGCGGCTGCGACGGCAAGACCTACGGCAACCCGTGCAGCGCGCGCGCGGCCGGTGCCAGCATCGCTCAACCGGGCGCGTGCCCGACCGGCAGCAGCTGAAATTCGTATGAAAACTCAGAGGGTCATGCCGCGAAGCTCGAAAAAACCACGGTCAGTCGCCGCCGCCATCTCCGCCGCCGCCATCACTGCCTGACCCTGTCATCGCCGGTTGGGCTTTGTCGCCCGGCGCGGCGTCGTTGACCGGTTTCCGGCTGGTATCGAGGCCAATATGGACCGTCGGCGGAACCGGTCCGCCATCATCGCCGCCGCGCCGCCAGTCGCGCGGCGGACGTTTCGGTGTCTGGCGCAGTGCGAAGAAGGCGATGACGGCTGCGACGAGCAGGGCAAAAACAAGAAACTTCAGCATCTGGTCTCCACCCTCACCTCAACTTACGCCTCGGACTTCCTGAGATACATGGAGTTTTTCGGCATCGCGAACAGGCGCTCGACCATCGGCGCGAAGAATTCCAGCGGCTCGCTTTCGTAGTCCGGATCGAAGGCTGACTGGTCGTAGAGATGGCAGAACTGCGCGCAGTATTCGAAATGCGGATTGTCGCGGAACTGATCGCGCATGTTCCGGTCGAGGCCGAGATAGTGAAAGAAGTAGTAACCCTGGAACATGCCGTGATTGGCAACCATCCAGTGGTTCGCTTCGGAAACGAAGGGCTTCAGGATCGCGGCGGCCACATCCGGATGGTTGAAGCTGCCGAGTGTGTCGCCGATGTCGTGCAGGAGTGCGCAGACGACATATTCCTCGTCGCGCCCGTCGCGGTGCGCGCGCGTGGCCGTCTGCAGCGAGTGGGTCAGCCGGTCGACCGGGAAGCCGCCATAGTCGCCGTCCAGCAGGCGCAGATGGTCGAGGACGCGTTTGGCGAGGCCTTTGTTGAAGTGTTTGGAATGCTCGACAATGATATCCCAATCTTCCTTGGAGCCTTCGAGCATCTCGCGGAATTTCGCCTGCTCTTCGACCTTGTGACCGTCCGCCATGATGTTTTCTCCCGTTTGAGGCGAGCCTAACCCGGAAATCAGGACGTGCAAAGCAAAGAGCCCCGGACGCATCCGCCCGGGGCTCCCTACCCTGTCGCCGCTCAGTCCCAGATGTTGCCAAGACCGAGCCGGCCCCGCCAGTCGGCGGCCGGAACGGGCCCCGGCGCAGCGGGCGTGTCATAGGCGCGGTCTTCAAGCCGGCGGTGCAGCCAGCCCCAGGATTCGCCGGTGCGCACTCCCGCTGCCTGCACCGCCGCCACGATAGCCATGAGGGCCTCGTCCGGCAGGTCCAGATTATCCCGGCCGCGCGCCTCGGCGAGGC
>JBGTKN010000548.1:0-5620 GCA_041744615.1 Hyphomonas sp.
ATTTCCGCCGCTCCGTCCATCCCAACACTTCCCCCATCAGAATTTCTGCGTCAGTATGGCACGCGAGGCGACGGAATGAAACGGGAAGGTGGAAAAGCGTATGAGCGTCAACGGCATCCGAGACGCCCAGAGACAGGGGGAAACTGCCGGTTGGCGGACACCCCTCCCCACCAAAAGTCCCGTCAGCGTTAACATAGCAGCAAAAATCAGCAGAAATCGCAGTTGTTGGAGGTCTCCACCTCGCGCTGCGAAGGCGGGGCACTGCTGTCACCGATCTACAGCTTTTCATCCTTGTATCTTAGCAGAGCCACCGAGCTTGCCTCAATAAGTCATGGATGGAAGCCACAGCGTAATGATCGGGAAGGCAATCAGGATTACTAGCGTCAGCAGGTCCATAACTAGGAACCAAGTAATGCCGCGAAAAATCTCGGGCAAAGTGACACGATTGTTGAGCGCCGCATTAATCATGTAGACGTTAAGCCCAATCGGGGGGGTTATCAGACCAATTTCAAGCAGCTTGATTACAATGATGCCGAACCATACCGGGTCGATGCCGGCCTCGTTCACTAGCGGTACAAGGATCGGCAGCGTCAGCAACAGAAGCCCGATGCTGTCGATCAGCATGCCGAGCACGAGGAAGATCACGGCCACTGCGAACAGGATCCAATATGTGTCCGCGCTGACAGACAGTATTGCATTCGTGAAGGCCCGAGGAACACCCGACAACGCAAGAAACCGCGTGAAGAAAAGCGACCCGATCAGGATGATGAAGATGGATGCGGTCGACACCACGGCCTGCGACACGGCCTCGAAGACGGCGGCGCGCGTAAGCTTTCGCCGCACGACCGCGATCACCACCGCAGCGAACGCCCCAAGCGCACCCGCCTCGGTGGGGGAAAAGATGCCAGAGAAGATCCCGCCAAGCACCAGAAGGATCAGGGTCGGCAACGGCCAGACATCGCGCAATGCGGCACTGCGTTCTTCTGGTGTCGGGTCGATCTGCACGGTCCCGGCAAGTTCGGGCTTCAGCTTCACGCGGATCATAATCATCGCGATGTAGATCAGCGCCGAAAGAATCCCCGGTATGAAACCCGCCATGAACAGCTGTCCAACAGAAACCTGAGCATAAACGCCATATAGGATAAGCAGCACGGAAGGTGGGATCAGCGACCCCAGCGTGCCCGATGCAGCAATCGTTCCTGTGGCGAGGCCCCGGTCATAGCCGTTGTCCAGCATCTCAGGCACCGCCATCCGAGACATGGCGGACGCGGTTGCAACCGACGAACCGGAGGCTGCGGCAAAGAACGCGCAGGCCCCGACTGAGGTGATCGCCAGCCCACCCGGCAGCCGCGCGAGATAGAGCCTGAGCGACAGGAACAGGCCCCTCGTCATGTCGGTTGACGAACAAATGAACCCCATCAATAAAAACATCGGAGCGGCCGACAGTTCCCATTGGCCGACATAGTCGAAGGGGGTAGCAGAGATCATTCCCCAGGCCACGTTCATGTTGAACATGACAGCGATGCCGCCAATGGAAACGAGACCAAGAGCCAGGCCGATCGGCACACGCAACGAAATCAGCGCTAGAGCAATGAAGACACCTGCGATACCGACTTCGAGGTTGGTCATGCCACAGACTCCAAAGTGATCGCGGGCGGTTGCATCAAAGCGCTTGCCGAAGGGTGATTGCACGCAAGAGGTTTCCAAGCACCGCCAACAACATGCCGCCGAATCCTATCGGGAGGGCCCAGCGCGCCGGCCAAATCAGAAACTGGAAATTGCTCATCGCCTCTTCCCCACGCTGCGTCGCGGCTAGGGCGTCGGACAGAGTCTGCCAGAACAGCATCCCGAAAAATAGCAACCCGAGGAGACAGGCAAGTACGTACAGCGCAAACTGCGCCTTTGCCGGCATCAATTTTGCAAAGAGATCGACGCGAATATGTTCATTTTTCATTTCTACATAGCCAAGCGACAGGAAAACCAACGCGACCATGTAGTAAAATGACACCCACTCGAGTGTGCCGACGATCTGCGCATTGAAGAAATAGCGCACGCTAACGTCAAGCGTGATGTGTAGCATCATCATGACGATGACCAGACAGGCGGCGGTTACCGTGCCAATGTTCAACCAACGTATTGCCCAGTAAACGAACCCCATCGCACCACCCTGCATCAAATAGGGTTGTTGTTGGGCCCGCAACAAGTGCGGGCCCGGAGGCGTTATTCGACGCCGTAACTTGCAGGATCGATCTTGCTGAAGATCTCCTGCATGGCGAGAGCCGTCAGCGCATCCTCATCGGTAGTGTCGACGGCGGCGAGTAGATCCGCCCATTTCTGCATCGTCTCCACGAAATCGTTGATCAGCGCCTCGGGCTCGGCGACGCCGAAGTCGGCGCCCGCCTTCGTGGATGCGGAAGCGGACGTGCGATCGCGGAACTCGGCGACGTGCGCGGCAAGATCGGCTTCGGGCTCATAGACATTCCCGCCGGCAGCCTTCGACGCCTCAAGTCCGGCGTCGACCTTTGTGTTGTAGGCGATGACGATCCGCGCCATGGACCGGGCCGAAGCCTCCATCAGTATCGCGCGCTGTTCCGGCGTAAGTCCGGCCCAGAACTCCGGGTTGTAACCCCATTGCGGCCCCGACCAGTACATGCCGGTCGAAAGCAGGGTCGTGTGTTTCGCCACTTCTAGAAGCGAACGATCCACGAGATCGCTCGCGGCGTTGGTGGCGCAGTCGAGGCTTCCACGTTCCAGTCCGGTATACATCTCGCTGGACGGAACGTTTACGGGAATTCCCCCCGCCTCTTCGACCCAGACCGAAACTGCAGACCCTGCGGTGCGGATGCGCTTGCCTTTCATCTCTGCAAGGGTGCGCACCGGGCTTGAACACATCAGCACATAGGCCGGCGTGGCATAGGCGCCGAGATAGACAACCCTCTTGTCCTTCCACTCCGCAAGCTGCGCTTCGTTGTTCATCGAGAAGTCGGTGACTGCAAAGATCGCCACGGTCGGGTCAGAATAAGCGAAACCGAGCTCCTGGATCGCACTGGCAACCGGAAGATCCGAAGGCGTGTAGATCGCGGCATGGTGTGCTACCTGCACCACATTGTCCTGAATACCCTGCAAGGCGGCTCGCGGCGCAAGCAGCACGGTGCCGGTGAAGACCTCGGGCTCAAGATCGCCTCCCGACAACTCCTTTACGAGTTCGGCCCATCGGACGTAGCCCTCGCCGGACATCGGAACAGCTCCATCATAGAAGCTGTTGGCGATGAAACTGGTCTGCGCCGAGCCTGCTCCGGCAATGAGCCCGGCCAGCATGGTGGCGGTGACGAGTTGTCTTTTCATTTCATGGTTCCTTGTGGATTGGTTTTGCGGGATGCCGGCCTCTTCTGCGTCGGTGGTTTGAGGCCCGCACGATCACATCAACCCGCCTTCATGCGCCTGCGCCATTTCGATCAGCGAATTGAACCGGAAGGTCGTCGCGACCAGATCGCCCGGGTCCATAGTGGCTCCGAAGCCCTGCTTGGAGTGACGACGATAGATCCACGCGTTGTCCAGCCCGTTGGCGCGCGCGGGCAAATGATCGTGGAACATGCTTTCGGCTGTATGCAGAAGGTCGCATTTCGCGATTCCCATGCGCTCCGTGCTTGCCAGCAGGTAGTCGAAATTGCGCTGCGCGGGCTTGTAGCTGCCGATATCCTCGGCCGTGCAGACACTATCCCAGGCGATGCCAAGTTTCCCGGCGGCGCCGGCAAAGCTCCGGTTGTCTACGTTGGACAGCACGATCATCCGGTAGTGCTGCTTCAGGTAGGAGAGCGCTTCGGCGCTGTCGGGAAAGGCCGGCCAGTCGCCGACGCTCGCCCCGTACCGGTCGCATTCGTCCCAGCCGACCGGAAGCCCCAGCTCCTCGGCGCAGCGGCGATAGACCGTGGCCAGAATGCTGGAATAGAGACGCCCAGGCGTCTGCATCTGCGCCCCGCTTTCGTGACGCGCGTGCATCTCCAGCACCGCATCATCGGACAGTTCAGTTTTCAGCCGGTCCGTCAGCGGGCGAAGCCCGGTCAGCATCCCGGTTTCCCAGTCTATCAGCGTTCCATAGACGTCGAAACTGAGCACGCTGTAGTCCCGCAGCTCCGCCTTCACAGCGACGCGGCCTTCTTGACCGCCTCCCCGCCCTTCAGAATCAAGGGCATATGCGCCCCCTGGCCTGTCAGAAGATCGAGATTTTCCAGCGGATTGCCGTCCACCGCCACGATGTCGGCGAAGGCGCCAGGGACGATGGAGCCGATCCGGCCCTCCATGCGCAGGACCCTGGCCGCGTCCACCGTCGCCGACCGGATCACAGCGTCCGCCGGAATGTAGCGACCTCGAAGCGGGAACTCACCCGATTGTTCGGTCTGCATGCCTCCCAGCAGGTCCGACCCATAACCCATGACCACGCCCGCCGCGTGCATTTTCTCAAGCCGTTCCAGCCCTGCCTCGCGAACATCCTCAATCTTGGCCACGGACTCCGGCGGAAGGCCGAACTTGGCCCCGGATTTTGCGAGAATGTCATAGGTGATATTGGTCGGAACGACGGGAATGCCATCCCGAGCGACGCGGGCTATCGAGGCGTCCGAGATCAGGTTGCCGTGCTCGATGCATTCGAACCCACAATCAAGCGCCCGCACGATCGCCTTGTCGGCGTAAAGGTGCCCCGTCGCGTAGGTTCCGAAGCCTTTGGCGATCTCTACCATCGCTGTCAGCTCCTCTACCGAAAACACAAGATAGCCCACCGGGTCCGAAGGCGACGACACGCCGCCATCTGCCATAGCCTTGACGAATTGCGCGCCGTTCTTCAGCTCCTCGCGGACCGCCCGCCGTACCTCCGGCACGCCGTCACAAATCCGGCCCATGGCGCCGAGGCTTTGCGCATACCAGCTCGCATCCCGGTTGTCGTATGGTCCCCGGTAGTCCGTGTGCCCGCCAGTTTGCGAAAGGGCCTTGCCGCAGATCACCAGACGCGGCCCGAGGAACGACCCCTCCTCCACCGCAAGCTGCAACCCGCGATCAGCCCCGCCTAGGTCGCGTACGGTGGTGAAGCCACGCATCAGCATGGCGCGCATCAGAACGCTGCTGCGCGCCGCCACCAGAGACGAGGGCAGCGCCGCGTTGAGGCCCAGATTGGCGGTTGTGGCGATGACATGCACATGGCAGTCAATCAGCCCCGGCATCACGGTCAGGCCGGCGAGGTCCAGCACGGCGTCGGTGGAGGCCGTCACGCCGGCGCCGACCTCGCGGATCATGCCGTCTTCGATGACGATCCCCATAGGATCGGTCGGCTCTCTTGCCGTTCCGTCAACGATACGCGCATTCTTCAGAAGTGCTACGGTCATTGGTCACCTTGTTCCGTGATGGCGACCCGAACGGCTCTAGCGGGTCGTGTCGGCCTGACGACCTCCTCTGGTGCTCGGGCTGCCGGGCTCATGCCTTCGCATGAGTCCCGATCCCGCGATTGAGATGCTTAAAGGATTAATTCAGAATCGACCACATCGCCATAGCGGCGCATCGAGCAGGGAGACCGGGCGATGACGGATCGGTTCCTCCGGAACCGGGAAGGGTGGCGATGACCGCCGCCTCG
>JBGTKN010000549.1:0-4772 GCA_041744615.1 Hyphomonas sp.
AGCGCCTCATCGGCCGCTCGATGCGCTCGGTCATCGACCTCACGGCGCTCGGCGAGAACACGATCACCATCGACTGCGATGTGGTGCAGGCGGATGGCGGCACGCGCACGGCCTCGATCACGGGCGGCTTCGTCGCGCTGGCGCTCGCCTGCAAGTATCTGCAGACCGAAGGCGTCATCAAGACAAGCCCGGTGCTCAAACAGGCAGCGGCCATCTCGGTCGGCCTGTTCCAGAACCACCCAGTTCTGGACGTCGATTATCCGGAGGATTCCGGCGGCGAGGCGGACATGAACGTCGTGATGAGTTCTGACGGCGGCTTCATCGAAGTGCAGGGCACGGGCGAGTCGCGCCCGATGACGCGGCCTGAGCTCGACGCGATGATGGTGCTGGCGGAAAAGGGTTGCCACGAATTGTTTGCCGCCCAGCGCGCGGCAATCGGCTAGGCTAATCGGCGGCCGGTTTGCCGCCTGTCCAGGTCACTTCGCGGCCATAGAGCGGCACAGTGGACAGACTCATCTTCGCCGAGCCATCGACGATGGTGCGGCTGAAGGAGACGTACATCAGGCTGTTGCTGCCGGCGTCATAGATGCGGCGGACGGCGAGCTGCTTGAACACGAGGCTCTGGCTCTGGTGGAAGACTTCCTCGCCGGACTTGTCGGTATCGATCCGGCCAACCGTGATGGGGCCGGACTGCAGGCAGGATATGGAGGAGTTGGACGGGTTCTCGAACCAATTTCCCTTGCCGAGCCTGTCCCAGACGCCGCGGTCGAAATGGGCGAGGTGGCAGACGACGCCGGCGACCTTTGGATCCTGCAGCTGAATTATCTTGATCTCGTTGCCGGTCCAGTCGTTCTTGAACTCGCCAACTTCGTTGCCTTCGCCGCCGCAAGCGGCCAGCAGGCAAGCAAATGCAAGCGCGGGAACGGCGACCTTAAGCTTCATCGTTTCACAACGCACTCGGTTGCCGCCCGTTCCCGGAGGCTCGAGATTTCTTGTGGCCAATGGCTGCGCGAGCTTCAGCCCACAGACCGCAATGAGGCGAGGCTGTCCCAGAGGACGATGGCTTGGGCCTCATCCGCGCAGAAGCCGGCAACATGTTTCAGAAGTTCGACCCGTTCGCACGCCGAAACCGGGTTCAGGGAGCGCATCTGCCGGTCCAGCAGGCGGAAGAGCATCGCGCGGTCGAGGGGCGAAGCGAGATAGGTTTCGAAGAGGTCGCCCAGGGCGGCCTCGACAGCCAGATCGCCTTCTGCCGGCCCGCCGAGGGCCGCAGATGCGAAGAGCCGCAAACGCGGCAGGTCTTCATTGATGATGTGTATCCAGTTCATGGGTCGCGAGGGAACCGCTCCGCGAATCTCCCTTGCCACGGGAATCCATGACACCGGTTGCTTTTCCCCTGCGACAAGCTGTCCTTCAGGCCACCAGGCCGAGTGCAAGGCCTCGCAGGCCGGCCGTGACGCGGTCGCGTACGTCGAGTTTGTCGAAACAGCGCCGCACATAGGTATCGACCGTGTTAGCCGAAATGTTGAGTTTTGTGGCAATCATCTGGTTGGAATGGCCGCGCACGACATAACCGAGAATCTGCCTTTCTCGCTCGGACAGATTCACCTGCTCCGGCAGCGCTGCCAGGATCAGGTCGCAATATCGCAGGTGGGCCATCTGGCAGGCCGCATGGATTTCGGCGATCTGCATGTCATCCGGCGTTGCGCCATCTTTGCCAAAGCCGACCGCATAGTAGCCGTTGCGTCCATTCGGGCCAAACACCGGGACTGCGAGGCCAGGTCCGAAACCGGCAGCGCCGGCCTTTGCCAGGTAGTCCAGTTCGTCCGCATCGAGTTGTACGAGACCCTGGATCTCCGACCACCAGAAAGGCAGCGTGCGTTGCGCCGCAATCCGAGGCAGTGGATCAATGTGGATGTAGTCGGCGCTGCGATAGGTTTCGACCCAGTCGGGCGGCCAGCCGAAATTGTAGATCTGGATGTCGGGCCCGAAATCCACCGCGCCGACCGGCGGATAGTGATAATAACTGAACATCCTGATGCCGGCGCTGGCGGCATAGGACCGCATCGAGAATTCGATCAGAGGCAATTCTCGGGCTGCGCTCAAGGCGCGCCTGAGCCGTTCAAGGTCGGAGATCTCGTGTTCCGGTGGCTTCGCCATCTCATCCGTTGGCAGCTAGACGTTCTGCCCTGTCAAGATGCCCTTTCTTCCTCTCAAGTGGAAGAAGAAACTATTCCGCTGCGACGCGCCGCTGGCCTTCCTCGTCCTCGGTATCGAACACGAGGATATCGCCGGGCTGGCATTTCAGTTCGCGGCAAAGCGCCTCGAGGGTGGAGAAGCGGATGGCCTTGGCCTTGCCGGTTTTCAGGATGGAGAGATTGGCGAGGGTGACGCCGACACGTTCCGACAGTTCGGTTAGGGACATGCGGCGCTCCAGGAGCACGCGGTCGAGAGTCACGCGGATGGTCATATGTTGATGGCGCTCCTCAGATCGTCATTTTTTCTTCATCGCGCAGGCGGGTGCCTTCACGGAA
The DNA here is from genome assembly GCA_041744615.1 of Hyphomonas sp. Taxonomy (GTDB): domain Bacteria; phylum Pseudomonadota; class Alphaproteobacteria; order Caulobacterales; family Hyphomonadaceae; genus Hyphomonas. The sequence goes on from JBGTKN010000549.1 coordinate 2,535, forward strand.
AACTTGGGAAAGCACGAACAGCGCGGCAACCGAGATCCACAGTATGAACTGAGTCGAAAGGCGCGGCGGCTCGTCACCGACAAGCGTTGGAACTGTAGACACAACCATAACCGTCGCGATTCGGATCAGTTCCATGGCGGCGATCGCGACACCGACGCGCGAAAGGCGGCGGGCATTTTCCGGCACGAACGGGTCGCCGTCCGCGAGGGTCAGCAGAATGCGGCGCAGCTGCATGCAGATGAAGATAACGCCGGGAACGATCACGGCCAGACCGACCAGCCCTATAACAAGCTGGCCCGGCATCACCCCGTCCGCGAGCGCCTTTATGCCGGAAAATTCCGTGCTCCCTCCCGATAGGCTTGCCATCAGCCCGATGGCGAGAACGGGGATGCCGATGACGCCCATCGCGCCCACGATCCACATGGCGACCGTGACCAGCACCGTCATGATTTCTGCCATGGAGTTCCGTCCGGTGCTCGGCATGCCTAGTCTTTTCACCCTCTATCCTTGATGGTTTATGAAGCCGGACTCAGCCAGCGCATTGTCCCATCTTTACCGAATAACGATATATGAGTTCGCGTACAACGCAAGAATGGAGCCAAGATGGCCGTAGAATCCGCCAACTCGCCCCCGCGCCTGGCGCCGGGACCCCTTCTGGCGGCGACCCATAACGCGGGCAAGGTCGATGAGCTGAAGGCCCTGTTCGAGCCGCACGGGTTCCAGGTGGTCTCCGCGCTGGACCTCGGGCTGGATGAGCCGGAGGAGACCGAGACAACTTTTGCGGGAAATGCGCTTCTCAAGGCCAGGGCGGCAATGAAGGCATCGGGTCTTCCGGCGCTGTCGGACGATTCCGGACTGGCAGTGGCGGCGCTGGGCGGCGATCCGGGTATATACTCGGCCCGGTGGGCCGGCGACCCGCGTGACTTTTACAGGGCCATGCAACGGGTCGAAGAGGCCTTGCAGGCGAGCGGATCTGCCGACAGGTCGGCAAAGTTCGTGTGTGCGCTGGCAGTGGCCTGGCCGGATGGCCAGGAAGCGGTGTTCGAAGGCGAAGTCGAGGGTACGCTCGTCTGGCCGCCGCGAGGGGACCGGGGCTTCGGTTACGACCCCGTGTTCGTGGCGGCGGGCGAGACGATCACCTTTGGCGAGATGGATCCCGGGCGGAAACATGCGATGAGCCACCGTGCAAACGCGGTGAAGAAACTTCGCGCTGCGTTGCTCCCATGACCCAGACACCCGCACCCTTCGGCCCGCATTTCGGGTTCGGCCTCTATGTCCACTGGCCGTACTGCACGCGCATCTGTCCCTACTGCGACTTCAATGTCTACGCTGCCAAGGACCGCGCGAGCGGGCCGCTGGTCGATGCGATTGCGGCCGACATCCATGCCCACCGGCCGCGGATGCCCCAACATCGCGGGCTCGACTCTCTCTACTTCGGCGGCGGAACGCCGGCTTTGCTCCGGCCGGATGAACTCGGCTCGATCCTCTTTGCGGCGTCCGAAGCCTTCGGTATCAAGCGCGGCGCGGAGATCACGCTGGAAGCTAATCCCAATGACGTCCTGCGCGCCGACCTGCAGGGTCTGCAGCGGGCCGGCGTGACGCGGCTGTCGATCGGCGTTCAGTCGCTGCGTGATGCTTCGCTTGCCTTTCTCGGGCGTGACCATGACGCTGCCTCCGCTGCCGAAGCGGTCCGGCGCGCGCTGACCGTGTTTCCTTCGGTCTCTATCGACCTGATCTATGCGCGTCCCGGACAGAGCCCGGCGAATTGGGAAGCCGAACTGAAGGATGCGGTCGCCCTCGGCGCGCCGCATCTGTCCCTGTACGAATTGACCTTCGAGCCAAGAACACCGTTCGGTCTCGCTGCCGCCCGGGGCGACATGACGCCGATGGGCGATGATGCGCAGGCGGATCTTTATGAACTGACACAGAGCGTCACCTCGGCGGCCGGGCTGCCCGCTTATGAAGTGTCCAACCACGCCGCCTCGCCAGCGCACCAGTCGCGGCACAACCTCACCTATTGGCGCGGTGGCGACTGGATCGGCGTGGGCCCCGGCGCGCATGGACGGATTTCCGTCGGCGGCGGGCGCTATGCCAGCGAAGCCGAGCGGCGGCCCGAAGCCTATATTGCAAATCTGCAGGCCCTGCAGAGCGGTTGGGGCGATGCGGCGCGGCTCGAGCCGCTGGAGATTGTGCGCGAACTGCTCGCGATGGGCCTGCGCGCCGGCGAAGGCGTGGACC
>JBGTKN010000550.1:0-3407 GCA_041744615.1 Hyphomonas sp.
GGCGCCGAAGCCCGGCTCGTCGCCGAACGCGACGGCGCCGCCGCCCTGACCCTGCGCCCCGGCTACGAAGCCTTCGCCGAACGGCCCGACATGCAGGCCGTCCTGAGGTCCCAGGAAGGCCTCCTCAAGGCCCGCAGCGACAATCTGGGCACGCAGGGCACGATCCTCCGTCAACGGATCGACCAGCTCAACACCCGCATTGCAGGCATGCAGAAAGAGATCACCGCCAAGGACGACCAGATCGCCCTCGTCGATGATGAAATCTCCCGGTTCGAAACCCTGATGGAGCGCGGCCAGGCCGTGATCACCCGCGTCCTCGCCCTGAAGCGAGACCGCGCCCGCCTGCAGGGCGAGCGCGACGCGCTGACCTCCGACATCGCCGCCACCCGCGTTCAGATCGGCGAAGCGCGCAGCGAGATCGCCCGCCTCGACCAGGGCAATACCGAAACCCTGTTGACCGACCTGCGCGATGTTCAGACCCAGATCAGCGAGCTGACCGAGGAGCGCACCGCGCTGCTCGACCGCTCCGGCCGGCTCGACATCATCGCCCCGCGCGCCGGCCGCGTCATAGGCATCCGCGCCCACACGGTCGGCGGCGTAATCCGCCCGTCCGAGCCGGTCATGTACATCGTGCCGGAGAACGACCGCCTGATCGCCAAGGTCCGCGTCAGCCCCATCGACATCGACAAGATCAGCGTCGGCCAGACCGCCGTGCTGCGCTTCAGCGCCTTCAGCCAGAACCAGACACCGCAATTCGACGGCCGCGTCATCGCGGTCTCTGCCGATGCCATTATCGACGAGACAAGCGGCGCTGCCTTCTACGAAGCGATGATCGAAATTCCCGACGAAGCCCTCGCCGCCTCCAGCTTCCAGCTCCTCCCCGGCATGCCGGTCGAAGCCATGCTCCGCACCGAAAGCCGGAATGTCCTGAGCTATCTGGTCAAGCCGCTGACGGATTCGGTGTCCCGCACCTTCCGTGAATAAGACCGGCGGACTTTTTCCCCATTAAAAACAACGCGCATTGCCATTTACCGGCAATTATGCATTTTGCCGGTAAATGGCGATCCAAGACCTGCCCCTCGTGATCCAGACCAGCTATGCCGAACTGGTCGATCAACTGCGCCTTGCAGTCGCTTCAGACGTCGCAGAGGGCGCGACTTTCCGGACTCGCACAATCTCCGGCAAGACATATTGGTACATGCAGGAACCTACCACGCCGGCCGGCCGGCCGCCTGAACGCTACTTCGGCCCCGACACGCCCGAACTGCGTGCAGCTGTCGAAAAAGCAGCAACAGCGAAGTCGAATGCGGACGGCCGCCGGGCCATCCGCCGTTCGCTTGTCGCCGGCGGTTTGCCAGAGCCGGACTCCATCACCGGGTCCGTCATCGAAGCATTGGCAGCGGCAGGTGTTTTCAGGCTCAGAGCCGTCATTGTCGGCACAGTCGCGTTCCAGACCTATGCGGGCCACCTCGGTGTCAGGCTGTCGAACGCCGCTATCCGAACAGGCGACCTTGACCTCGCCCAGGATTATGGAGTCTCAGTCGCGCTGGACGATAAACTCGACCAGACTCTGTTCGAGATACTCAAGACGGTAGACCCTGCGTTCACTCCTGTGCCGACTCCGGTCAACCCTCTCGTGGCCACGACCTATTCCCGTCCAGGCGGCTACCGCGTGGACATTCTTACGACCAATCGGGGCGCAGACAGGGACGATCCGGTAAGGCTGCCGAGCTTGCAGACAGATGCGGTACCGTTACGCTTCCTCGATTTCCTATTGCGCAACACGATCGAAACCGCCGTGCTCACGCGCTTCGGCACGCTGGTAAATGTTCCGTCTCCGGAGCGTTACGCCGTGCACAAGATGATCGTGTCGACCCTACGGAAAACATCGGGCGAAAGCGCTGTGAAAGCCGACAAGGATCTGGTTCAGTCAGGAATCCTGATCGAAGCCATGATCCAGAAAAAGAGGCATGACGATCTCGCAGATGTCCTGCGCGAAGCCGTCCAACGCGGCGCAGCGTGGAAAGACCATCTGAACCGCTCTGCCGGACGCCTCGCCGATGCTCCCCGGGCTTTCGTTACCAGCGTGATTGAAGAAGCGTGACCAGCGCAGGGATAGAGATGCCGCCCCCTACTCCTTCGGCCGCTTGTACTGCGGCGGACAGCCCGGTCCGATCTTGCCTGCATACAGGATCATGCCACGGCGCACGAACAGCCGGATCGGTACCTCGGGACATAAGAACATCTTGCGCCGTTAGGGTTAAATGATATTAACCTGTAAGAGAGAGTCTTCTGTGCAGCCTTTCGTTACGGCCTTCGAAAAACGAAGGTCGCATATGTGGGAAGGAAATCTGATCCTGACCAAAAGAAAACTGGGCCTGCTCCTCGCATCCTCGCTTGCCATCGGCGCCGCCACCTTGGCCTTCAGCCAGACCGCTGCCGCAAACCAGGCGACCACAAAAGGAACGCTCAAGGAAAAGCCGCCGGCAACACAAGTGTGCGATCCAGCAGCATAACAGATTTGCTTGGCTGGAGGCGTACCTGGCGTCCCTCCAACTGTTGCTGCCTGCAAAGCCTTCTCCGGTTGTGGCAAGGAGGTAAACTAGCCCGACAATCGTGCGAACACTCGATGAGAGTGTTCGCATTGTCCCCGCGCAACCGGAATGTGTTGACTTGGAGGGTTTAAATGTTCCGTATACTGTTAATTATAGCAATCTGCACAGTCGCCTTTTTTGGCGAGGAAACGGCCGCGCAGGAAGTGGAGATTGAGCCGGAATTGCGCGCACCCACCGTGGTGGTTCAAGGCGTTCAACAGAAGCAGGCTGAGATCTATGTCAGACTGCTGATGCCCAAGTCTGGAGTTGCTCAGGCTCGCAGCGTTCCGCGTTGGAACTCTGTTCTTTGTGCAAGCGTGATCGGGCCCCCCATTGAACAAGCACAGTTTATGGCGGACCGTGTAACGCGACGAGCTATCGAAGCCGGTATGCAGACTGGGGCTCCCGGCTGCAGTACGAATTTGCTGGTCGTTGTTACCAACGATCCTGAAGTCCTCCTTCCAGCAATCGCCGATAAGCACCGCGCGGTATTCGGCTTCACCGGAGACGCCAACATCGATACGGGGGGATCGGACATCTCCCTGGCAAGCTTCATGGCGAGCTCCCGTCCCGTTCGCTGGCGGCAAGTCGTAGAAACAGTCGGCGCCGACGGCATGCCAATAGACGGAGATGCAAGAGCCGACGGCCTGAAATTCGGACAGCCTGATCTGACTAATCTGCCCGTTGTGCGGGCCGATTCCACCCGGCTGCGTTCCAATGTTCGCCGGCAACTCAGCCGCGTTGTCATTGTCGTCGATACCCGGCAGACATCCGGCATAAGCCTTGCCGCCATTTCAGACTATCTTGCCTTTG
>JBGTKN010000551.1:0-3819 GCA_041744615.1 Hyphomonas sp.
GGCGCCGCGACCATCGCGATGATCATCCGCATCGTCGCCGGGCCGCTCACCGCCGGCATCGCCCAGGACCGCGGGCTGCGCGCCACGCTCGCCGTCTCGATGGCAATCAGCTTCGCCGGTTACGCGCTGCTCTTCCCGGAATCGCCGCGCGCCGCCGATTTCCTGCTCTGCATCCTGATCTACAGCGCCCTAAACGTCGCGGGTCCGCTGTTCGAGGCGATCCTCGTCTATGGCACGCGCGGCGGTAGTCCGGATTACGGGCAGGGCCGCGCCATCGTCTCGCTCGCCTTCGTGATCGCCAATCTCGCGGGCGGCGCCATCCTCGGCGCCTTCGGGCCGGACTGGATCCTCTTCTACCTCGTGATCACCGCCGCGCTCGCCACCATCGCCCCGCTCTTCACCCAGCAGGGCGCGCGCCAGGCGATCCCGAAACGCACGATCACCTCCACATTCCGCGAAGGCTTCGCGCTGTTCCGCATCGAAGGCGTCTTCGTTTTCATCCTCGCCGCAGCGCTGATCCAGGCGACGCATGGCGCCTACTACGCCTTCGCCTCCAACATCTGGATCGCGCAGGGCATCGGCGGCGGCCATATCGGCGCGCTCTGGGCGACCGGCGTCGGCGCCGAAATCCTGCTGCTGCTGTTTTCCGCCCGCCTACTCGGCGGCCTGACCCCCCAGACCTTGCTCTGGATCGGCGGCATCGGATCGCTGCTACGCTGGACGATGGCGGGTTTCGTGCTCCCCGTTGAAGCCGTCTACGCCCAGCAGCTCCTGCACGCCTTGACCTTCGCGGTCACCCATATCGCCACCATGCGCTTCCTGCAGGCCGCGCTGCCGGACGACAAGCTGCCGATGTCCTACGCCGTGAATGGCGCGCTGGTCTTCGGCCCGATCATGGCAGTCACCAGCATCGTCGCAGGCTTCGCTTACGATGCCTTCGCCCCCGGCGGCATCGAAGCCCAGTCCCGCCTTTACTGGATCATGCTGCCTGTCGCTGCTGCAGGCCTCGTGCTGGCCCACATGGCCAAGCCCCGCCCCGCCCAAGCGGCGGCCGTTTCCGGCTGACGCATCAGGCCCGGCAGCCTCACTCCGCCTTGACACCTGCTATACATAACATGTTATATATCAAAAGCTCGAAACGGAGGGGGAAAGGATGGCGCGCGATGTTCTGGCGGAGATGGGCTATCTCGCCCTAGGCAGCCGGCTGAAGCGCCTCGCCGAGCGCATGCAGGCGGACGCCACACGGGCGTTCGCCGAGCGTGGTATCCCGGTTCAAGCGACGCATTTCCCCCTGCTTGCCGCGCTCGCGACCTATGGGCCGTTGACCGTTTCGGAGGCCGTCGAAGCCGTCGGCATCAGCCAGCCCGCCGTGACCCGCATCCACAACAGCCTGCAGGCTCTCGGCCTCACGCGCGCCGTAGCCGTCAAGGGCGACAATCGCCAGAAGCAGATCCGCCTCACGGCGAAAGGCGAAGCACTGATCGACGACATGAAGCATGGCATGTGGCCGCACGTGCGCCGGGCCGCGCAGTCCCTTTGCGATGGTCCGGACACGGACATCCTGTCTCAGATCACGCGGCTCGAAGAAAGCCTCCAGGCCCGCCCCCTGCACCTGCGCATCCAGGACGGCATGGCCGCCACCAGCGGCCTGCCGCCGCTCCGCCTCGTGGAATATGACGACCGCCTGGCGCCTGAGTTCGACGCGATCACCCGCGAATGGGTGGAAGACATGTTCACGCTGGAGGCCAACGACCTCAAGATCATCGAGAACCCGAAAACGATGATCCTCGACCGCGGCGGTGAAATCCTCTTCGTCGATGCCGAAGGCCTTGGCATTGTCGGCACCTGCGCCCTGATGCGGGTACAGGGCACCAGTTTCGAACTCACAAAAATGGGCGTGCGTACTTCGGCGCGCGGCCTGAAGGCCGGTGAATTCCTGCTAAGCCGCGTGCTCGAACGCGCCCGCCAGATGCCGATCGGCGAACTCTTCCTGCTGACCAACAAGAAGTGCGCCGCCGCCGTGCATCTCTACGAGAAAGCAGGTTTCGTCCACGACGCCGCCATCATGGAGCGTTACGGCAAGCGCTACGCCCGCTGCAACGTCGCCATGTCCTACGACCTCACGAAGCCGCCCAGGCTCTAGCCCGCTTCGCGTTCGCCGCGCACGTCGAGATCGTACTCGCGCACCTTGCGGTACAGCGTCGAGCGGCCGATACCGAGACGGCGCGAGACTTCGCTCATGTGGCCGTCATAGAACTCGATCGCATACTGGAGAAGGTCGCGTTCTATATCCTGCAGGCTGCGCAGTTCGCCGTCCTTGTCCTTGATCGCGACCGGGCTGGACGTATCGGCTGGCCCCGCATCATTGGCAGCCACCGGCACGGCCGTGCGCACATCGGACACGGCTGGCAGACTGCTCACATCCGGCATCTGGCCGGAAATCTGCGGGAAATCCTGCGGGCGCAGCGTGTCGCCGTCGCAGAGAACGACCGCGCGGAACACCGCGTTCTCGAGCTGGCGCACGTTGCCTGGCCAATCATAGGCGTGCAGCATCCTCATCGTGTCCGGCGCCGCGCCAGCAACCTTTGCGCCTTCGCTCGCATTGAAGCGGGCGATGAAATGCTCGACCAGCGCCGGGATATCCTCGCGGCGCTCCTTCAGAGACGGCATGTCCAGCGGGAACACGTTGAGACGGTAGAACAGGTCCTCGCGGAATGTACCCGCCTTCACCTGGCCGGCGAGATCGCGGTTGGTTGCCGAGATGATGCGCACGTTGACCTTGGTCGGGCGGCGCGAGCCGACGGCGTCGACCTCGCCTTCCTGCAGCACACGGAGCAGTTTCACCTGCGCGTCAAGCGGCAACTCGCCAACTTCATCGAGGAACAGCGTGCCGCCATCGGCCTCGACAAACTTGCCGAGCGATTTTGTCACGGCGCCGGTGAATGCGCCCTTCTCGTGGCCGAACAGGATCGATTCGACGAGGTTTTCCGGGATCGCGCCGCAGTTCACCGTCACGAACGGCTTGCCCGCGCGCGCCGAGGCGCCCTGAATGCAGCGCGCCATAACCTCTTTACCGACGCCGCTCTCCCCGAGGATCAGCACCGGGATATCCGACGTCGCCGCCCGTTCTGCCATCCGCAGCACGCCGCGCATCGAGGCGGCCGAGGCGATCATGTCGTCAAACTTCATCCCGCCTTCGGCCTTGCGCGACAGGCGCTTCACTTCGCCGGTGAGGCTCTGCATCTTGAGGGCGTTACGGATACTGACGACCACCCGCTCGGGGTTCGCCGGCTTGACGATGAAATCCACCGCCCCGCGCCGCATCGATTGCACGATCGTGTCGATCCCGCTTGTTGCGGTCAGCATGATGACCGGCAGGTCCGGCCGGCGCTCCGCCATCTTGTCCAGCGTCTCCATGCCGGAAAGCCCCGGCATCGTCAGGTCCTGCAGCACGACATCGACCGCCTCGCGGGCATCGGTCGCCGTGGCCAGACCTGTCTCGCCATCCGGCGCCGTGCGGCAGGCAAAGCCCGCCTTTTCCACGGCTGCCTGCAACAGTCGGCGCTGGGTCGGATCGTCATCGATCACGAGAATTGTCTTGGCCATGGCATCACCCTTCAGAACTCATCTGCACACGGACACCAAAGCCGGGCCGTGCCACATCGCTACGGCCCGTTCTGACACACAGGAGTGGAGGTAGGGTTTGCCGGACCGTTCAAATTTCATCGAATCCATCCCCGGAGCGCATTAACTTTCCTTTGGCCGGGCCGGGCGCCGCTCTTTCCGGCGCATCCTGCAGCCGTCCCGACAGGACCCGGC
>JBGTKN010000552.1:0-4284 GCA_041744615.1 Hyphomonas sp.
GTGCCCCGGCGCCCGCAAGGGCGCGGACGGTTTCAAGGCCGATGCCGGAATAGCCGCCGGTGACGATGATGTTCTTTCCCGAGAGATCGATGCCGGCGAGCACCTCGCGGGCTGTGCTCTTGGCATGGAAGCCGGATCCGATCGGTACCTGGTCTGCTGCCGCCATGACGTTTCGCCCTCCTCTGGTCTCTTGCTGCGCTGAAGGTTAGCGCTGCTGCCAGCGAGGGGCTACTGCAATCTCTCTGGCAGCCTGCCCCCGCGATGCCTAAATTCACCCCTAGACTGCCGTTCCAGAAAGGAGAGCCGATCATGAAACCACATCTGATGCTGGGCGCCGTACTCTTGAGTTGCGCCTTCGCCTTTCCCGCCGCCGCCCAGTTCGGGCAGGTCGAGCGCTCGCAGGCCGAGATCGCGCTGGAGCAGGCCGAGACCCAGCAGGCCAAACTGAAAATCGCCCGCGAAGCCGCGGACGCCTCCTGCAAGTCCGGAAAACTGGAAGGCTGTTTCAAACTTGCGGAAATGCAGCGAACCGGAAAAGGCGGCGCACAGGACCTCGCCGGGGCGGCACAGGCCTACAAGATGATGTGTGACGGCCGCGATGGCCGGGGATGTTCAGGGCTGGCTTACCTCACCGTGCAGGGCCGCGGCGTGACCAAGAACCAGACCGAGGGCCGCGCCCTATACAAGACGGCCTGCGATTACGGTGATGTCAGTGGCTGCGCGGCGTACGGCAACATGGCCTATACCGGAACCGGAGGCCGCAAGGACATCCAGGCCGGCACCAACGCGCTGACCCTGGCCTGCAACCGCGACTATGAATGGGCCTGCACGCGGATGCGCGACCTCGGCGTCTATGACCCCGCCGACAATTCCTTCGACCGGCTCAGGAGCCTGCGCAACTGATCAGACGGCGGCCGATTTCGGCGCGCTCGCCTCGCTGAGCTGCGGGTCCGCCCGCGGGACAGACAGCGGCGCGACGTTCGACAGGTCGGGCACCGACGCAGCCCGGTTTAAATGGGCGACGGTGCGTTCCGGCGCGATCAGTAGGTCGGCGCTGACCACGGTGCGTTCTTCGACGCGCATCGAGGGGGACCAGGCGATGCCTTCGAGACGGCCGCCACTGCAGATTTCAAGGCCGCGGCTGGCTTCGATCTCGCCGCTTACGGCGCCGTGGATAATGACCGTGGCTGCGCGCAGCCGTCCTTCGATCCGCCCGCCGGTCTCGATGAGGACGAGGTCGTCGGCTTCGATTTCGCCGCGCACAAGCCCGCCGACAATCACGGGGCCCACGAAAGTGAACTTGCCTTCCAGGTGACCGCCGGCCGCAATTGCATTTCCGAGGCCCGATTTCGCCGGTTTGGCAGGAAGGTCGGTTCGTGTCGGTGCCACAGCCATGACGCGGGTCCTTTATTACGCCCTGTTCTGCAGGTTAACCTATTGTTAACGAAAGAAGAAGGGTTCCAGCCGGATGCTTGCAAGAATTGTGCGGACGTCTCTGCTGTCCGTTTTGCTGCTCGCAGCGGCGGCGTGTACGCCCCGCACAGTGGTTCCCGGCGGCGAGGAGGCGCCGACTCTCCTGCCGCCGGGCGCCGAAGGCATTGACCTGTCGCACCATAACGGGCCGGTCGACTGGGCAAGGCTCGGCACCGAAGCGCTGGAGTTCGTTTACCTCAAAGCAACGGAAGGCACCGGCCTTACCGACCCGCGTTTCCAGGAAAACTGGCAGGCCGCCACGCGGCTGGGGTGGCAGGTGGGTGCCTACCATTTCTACCGCCTCTGCAGCGAAGGGGCCCCGCAGGCGGACAATTTCATCCGGCAGGTCGAGGTGCGCGCGGGCACGCTGCCACCGGCCGTTGACCTTGAGCATGCCCACAACTGTGCGGCCCGGGGGCCGCGCGAGGAAACACTGACTGAGCTGCGGGCGTTTCTTGCCGCGCTCGAGACCGAGTATGGCCAGGTGCCGGTAATCTACACGACGCCGGCTTTCCATGCCGAATGGCTCGCGGGGGAGGGCTTTGACCGCCACCCGCTCTGGGTGCGATCCCTCGGCGCACCGCCGGACCTGCCGCACGCCATCTGGCAGTATTCAATGAAAGGCACACTGCGGGGCGTCACCGGCCCTGTCGATCTCAACCGGGCGGCGGACTAAAGAACTTTCCCCATCCGAAGCCCCGGCACATCCACGCCGTCCACCGACGCGCTGATGATCCGTTCGATCTCGTCATAGCCGCAAGCCCGGTATAGCGGTTCCCCCGCCAGGGTTGCCATCAGTTCCGCGCGGGTGAAGCCTGCGTCCCGCGCCGCCTGTTCGCATACGGACAAGACGTACCGGCCAAGCCCTCGGCGCACGAAACCCGGATGCGTATACATCGCACGGATGCGGGCCGCGTCGGTCCCGATTTGCAGCAGCGCGGCATTGCGCTGCGCGGTGGAGTGATCGCCGCCATAAAGGGTAGCCCGCGCGCTCCAGCCGCCGCAAGCGGCTAGCCGCCCGGATTCCCCCTCGTGCACGAGGAAGTAGCTGCCATCCGCGACTAGCTGCCGGTCGAGCCCCATGATCGAGCGGGATACCGCAACTTGTTCCGGAGACAGAAAGCCGCGCAGAAGTTGGCCGATTGCGGCCTCCATCAGCGCGGCGACTTCGTCGTTGTCCGCCTCAACGGCGAGGCGGTGGATGAAGCCCTCGAGGAAGGGCTCGCCCATGGCTAGTTGCGGCTCTTGTCCACGAGGCGGTCGTTCTGCGCCCAGTGCATCATGCCGCGCAGCTTTTCGCCGACTTCCTCGATCGGGTGGCTGCTCATACGCTGGCGCATGGCGTGAAAGCCCGGCGCACCGGCCTGGTTTTCCAGAACCCAGTTGCGCGCGAAGGTGCCGTTCTGGATATCTTCCAGAACCTTCTTCATTTCCTTCTTCGTCTCGGCATTCACGATGCGCGGGCCGGTGACATATTCGCCGTATTCCGCCGTGTTCGAGATCGAATAGTTCATGTTGGCGATGCCGCCTTCATAGATCAGATCGACGATCAGCTTGGTCTCGTGCAGGCATTCGAAATAGGCCATCTCTGGCGCATAGCCCGCTTCGACCAACGTCTCGTAGCCGGCCTTGATGAGTTCCACGATGCCGCCGCACAGAACGGCCTGTTCGCCAAAGAGGTCGGTTTCCGTCTCTTCGCGGAACGAGGTTTCAATGACACCGGCGCGGGTATTGCCGATGGCTTTCGAGTAGGAGAGGGCAACCGCCTGCGCGTCGCCTGTGGCGTTCTGATGGATGGCGATCAGGCCAGGCAGGCCGAAGCCCATCTGGTACTGGTTGCGCAGCGTGTGGCCTGGACCTTTCGGGGCCGAGAGCGACACGTCCACATCCTTCCGGGGACGGATGAGATTGTAGAGGATGTTGAAACCGTGACCAAACATGATGTGCTGACCGGCGCGCAGGTGGGGCTCGATCTCGTTTGCGAACAGCACAGCCTGTTTCTCGTCCGGCACGAGGATCATCAGCACGTCTGCCCATTTTGCAGCCTCGCTGACGGTCGTCACCTCAAGGCCGGCAGCTTCAGCTTTCTTGCGCGAGGCGGAGCCGTCCTGAAGTGCGACCTTCAGCTGCTTCACACCCGAATCCTTGAGGTTCAGCGCATGGGCATGGCCCTGGCTGCCATAACCGACGACCGCGACCTTCTTCTTCTGGACCAGCGAGATGTCGGCGTCTTGTTCGTAGTAGATTTTCATGTGCGTTCGGAAGCTCCGCTAAGGGGTAAGGGGGATGGTGTGGGAAAGGATCCGTCAGGAAGCGGCGCTGCAAACCCAGCCGGAGCTGACATTGGCGACGCCGATGACGAGATTGTTGAGACGGCTCACCGGGTCATCGGATCTGGCGTGACGTGAAAAGTTGCGGGACCCGTTTTCGGTTTCGGCCCGGGTGATGATGTCGTGGCTGTTGATCACGAGGCGGACGGTGCGCGATCCATCCGGATTGTCGGTGACTTCCTCGCGCGGACCATAGTCTGGCACCGAGGGGTCGGCGGCCTGTGTCAGGAGGATGCTCATTGCGTTGGCGGTATCATCAGGAATATTGACGCTGAGCCTGCAGCGGGGACCGCGCCCGTCCGGCACCGAGCGCGCATCGAGGCGCAGACGTTTGTCGTCGGTCATCACGTCATACACATAGGCTGCGCCGCTCGGCGAGGCGGTATCGACAATCTGGATCAGGGAGGCCGCAGCGCCGCCATAGAGCGCGTTGGCGCGCTCGCGGATCCGCGCTGCGCGGTCCAGGTCGCAGCGCATCCGC
>JBGTKN010000553.1:0-1684 GCA_041744615.1 Hyphomonas sp.
GCGCGCTTCTCGCGCGTGCGCGGTGCGACGCCCATCCTCTATGGCTCGATAGACGAGGACCGGGTGCGACAGGCTTGTCTCTTGTGGGGCGTGCATCCGCACAAACTCGATGCCGGCGTCGAGAACTGGTACCGGGCCCTCATGAAAGCGTCAGGTCTCGAAGGGCGGGTCGCCTATGCCCGCTGGGCGGGTGATGACGCGCGCTTCGCTTGGGAGATCGGAGTCGGCAAGGGCCTCGATGGCAAGCCGATCACTGGCGTATGATCATCTGTCCCCGGCGCACTTCATAGGATTCGAGTTCGCCGAGAAATGTCATCCCGAGTAGGGATTGTTCGAGGCCGGAACTCAGGATCACCGCATTGACGTTTTCGACCTTCACCTTGCCGATGCGGATGCTGGCGAGCGTCACCGGCGCGCCGAGCACGACACCGCCGGCCGTTCGGATTTGCGAGTCGAAGTCAAGTTCCTCAGGCTTCAGTCCAAGGCGCTGCGCATCGAAATAGGTGAGCGCCACAATGCTCGCGCCCGTATCGACCATGAACTTGACCTGCGTACCGCTGACATCGGCCCGCGTCCAGTAATGACCGTCGATTTCGCGGTCGATGAAGGCGGCGCGCGATCCGGGCAAGGGGGCGGGTTCCGGGGTTGCGGTAGCGACCACCGCAGGCGCGGGCTCGGCCAATTCCGCCTGCTCCTGGAATCTCGGTGCCACGACAAAGGCAATCACCATGGCGATGAGAACAGATGTGAGCATCACGAAGAAAAGGTTGCGCAGGGCCATGGGTCAGCGTTTTCCCAACTGTTCAAGCCGGGCGATCCGGGCTGGGAGGTGGGCGATCACCTGGTCGCGCGCCTCCGGCTCCATCTGCACCCAGCGGCCTATTTCCGGCAAAGTCCGCCCGCAGCCGAGACAGTAGCCCGTCTGGCCGTCAACGGCGCAAACCTTGATACAAGGGGTCTTTATCGGCGCAACAGGCATGGCTATAGCAAATACTGGTTGTGGGATTCCGGCAAGTCTCTCACAGATCGCGTAATAAATCCTTGCCGGACAAGCCCCGGAATCTTTGATAACTTAAAGGCTGCGCAGATGGTTTGCGCAGGGAGTATCCAGACTTGAGCGATCCTGCGACCCAGAAATCCCCCCTCACGGACGTCCGTGACCTGATCCTGAAGCCGGTCGAGTGCGACCGGGCCGCGGGCAAGAAGGTCCGTGAAGCGCTAATGGGCATGGGACGGGAAGGCGATTTCGGCCGGCTGGGCGAGGCGGCCGAATGGCTGGCCCAATGGCAACGCCGGTTTCCGCCGCGCATCGAGAAGCCGACGCTGGCGATCTTTGCCGGCTCTCACGGCATTGTGGAGCAGGGCGTGTCGCTCTCAAGCAATTCCGACACCCGCGCCCATATCGACGCGCTGACCCAGGGCCGCGCGCCGCTGTCGGCCATCGCGACACAGGCCGGGGCGACGGTGCGCGTGTTCGAACTGGCGCTCGACAAGCCGACGCCCAACATTGCCAAGGAAGCGGCGATGACCGAGCGCGAATGCGCCGCCACCATCGCCTACGGTTTCGAAGCCGTGGAAGACAAGCCGGACCTGCTGGCGATTGCCGTGTCCGGCGCCGGTGTGGGCACGGCGGCGGCGGCGGTGGCCTGCGCGCTCTATGGTGGCTCGCCCGACTATTGGGTGC
>JBGTKN010000554.1:0-1847 GCA_041744615.1 Hyphomonas sp.
AGATGGTCGGCTCGGTCGAAACGCGCGTGGTGCCAAGCCTGCGCAAGATGGAAAGCCTCAAGATCACATCGGAAGATGCAGCCCCCGATGACCCGCAATTGCTGGACAAGCGGGCGAACGACATGCGCCGGGCTCCGGAACTGGGTTTTGCCGGCCCGGAAGACGTGGCAGCGGAGTAATCCACCCGTTGACGCCTACGTAAGGCGTGCATATCTGACCCGAATGGCTATCCGCGAAATCCTCACCGTCCCCGATCCGCGCCTGAAAGAGGTGTCGAAGCCTGTTGTGGGCCCCGTCACAAATGAGCACCGGGCCCTGATGGACGACATGCTGGAGACGATGTACGACGCGCCCGGCATCGGCCTCGCGGCGATCCAGATCGGCGTGCCGCTGCGCATCATCGTCATGGACCTTGCCCGGGACGACGAAGAAAAAGCCCCGCGCTATTTCGTGAATCCGGAAATCCTCGAAACCGTCGAGGAAAAGAAGCCTTATGAAGAAGGTTGCCTTTCGGTGCCGGACATCTTCGACGAGGTCGAACGCCCCGTCCGCTGCCGCTTGCGCTATCTCGACTACAACGGCAACCCCGTCGAGGAGTGGGCCGAGGATCTGTACGCCGTCTGCATCCAGCATGAGATGGACCACCTCGAAGGCACGCTATTCATCGACCATCTGTCCCGCCTGAAACGCCAGCGCGCCATCGACAAGGTGAAGAAGGCGAAACTCCGTGCCATCCGCGAAGACGCGAACTGATCCGATGACCAAACGGTGGCTGATTGCAATCGCGGGCGCCGTGATTGTGATCAGCGGGTTGTTCGCCGCGGTCAGGGGATTGGACTGGATGCGCACGACGAGCAAGATCGAATCTTGTCTCGACCGGGCCGGCGCGTGGGACTATGACGCCCGCGCATGTCAAGCCGCCTGAACCTACCCCTTCGCATCGCATTCATGGGAAGCCCTTCCATTGCGCTTGGCGTGCTCGACGCGCTGATTACAGCGGGCCACGAGATCGCCTGCGTCTATTCCCAACCGCCGCGTCCTGCGGGGAGGGGACAGAAGCTGACACCGACACCAGTGCACGCTTTCGCCGAGGCACGCGGCCTGGAAGTGCGCACGCCGAAGTCCCTGAAGAAAGCCGACGAACAGGCAGCGTTTGCGGCGCTGAATCTGGATGCCGCCGTCGTCGTTGCCTATGGGCTGATTCTGCCGCAACCCATCCTTGATGCGCCGCGCCTCGGCTGTCTCAACATGCACGCCTCGAACCTCCCGCGCTGGCGCGGCGCCGCGCCGATCCAGCGGGCGATCATGGCCGGTGATACCGTAACCGGCATAGATGCGATGATGATGGAAGCCGGGCTCGATACAGGCCCGGTCCTCGCCTCCGTCCGCACACCGATCACAACCGAGGACACAGCCGGCACGCTGCACGACCGGCTCGCCGCGTTAGCGGCAGCGCTTGCCCCCCGCGCCCTGGCTGGCCTCGCCGATGGCAGTCTCATGCCCATCCCGCAAATCGATAGCGGCATGACCTACGCCGACAAAGTCACCGCAGAAGACCAGCGCATCGACTGGACGAGCCCGGCTGCCGAGATTGACTGCCAGATCCGCGGCCTCTCGCCCGCGCCCGGCGCCTGGTGCGAGGCCGGCCTCGGGCAGGGGCCCGTCCGCCTGAAGCTTCTTTTCAGTGAGCTGACAAACCTCTGGAACCCCGCGCCGCCCGGAACACTCCTCGATGACCACCTTGCTGTCGCCTGCGGCGATGGCCGCGCCGTGCGCCTCCTCAAACTCCAGAAGCCGGGCGGCAAGCCCCTGGAAGCGCGCGACTTTCTGGCTGGCATGCCAATCGC
>JBGTKN010000555.1:0-1588 GCA_041744615.1 Hyphomonas sp.
GGCAGAATCGAGCGCGGCCCGGGTGGCCGCTTCGGTGGCGGCAGCACAGGTGTCAGCGAAGACGGGCGCCGAAAACAGGCCGGCGGCGATCAGCATAGCGGCAAACTTCATGGCGCGTGTTCCTTCTGGGCGCAGGCCGCAAAGGTAACCAAGTTCTTGACGCGAAGAAGCCCTTACGCTTCAGGCGGGAAACTCACAGGGCGCGAGGCACCGCAGCCGCGAGAAACTCGCGTGCGTTTTTAGGCTGCCTAGAAAGCACGCGCCGCCCAGGCCGCCGCCACACCGAGAACCCCAACCAACCCGAACCAGCCCCACCAGGGCGCGAAACGCGGCGGCGGTGGCGGCGGCGCGGGGTCTGCATCGAGGCTTTTCTCGAACCGGTCCATGACTTCGGGCAGGCGCTTCAGGCGGTTGGTCACTTCGCGGACGTTTTCGGAGATCATCCGCATCGCGCCTTCGGGGCCGAAATTCTTGCGCATCCAGGCTTCGATGACCGGCTCGGACGCGTTCCAGATATTGTGCGTGGGATCAATCGCGCGCGCGACCCCTTCGACCTGCACCATGGTTTTCTGGAGCAGCACGAGTTCGGGGCGCAGCGCCATACCGAACGTGTGCGTGTAATCGAACAGCTGCAGCAGCACCCGGCCCATCGAGACTTCTTCGGCGGGGCGACCGAACAGAGGTTCGCCGATGGAGCGCAGCGCCTGCGCAAAATCGCCGACGGACTGCGAGGGCGGCACATAGCCTGCCTCGAAGTGGACTTCGGCGATCCGCATGTAGTCCCGCTTCAGGAAGCCCCAGAGGATCTCGGCGAGGAAGCGGCGCTCCATCGGGCCGATGCGGCCGATGATGCCGAAATCGACCAGCGCGATGCGGCCCTCAGGCGTCAGGATCGCGTTGCCTTCGTGCATGTCGGCATGGAAGACGCCGTGCTCGATGGCGCTGGCGAGGAAACCTTGCGTGATGTCATTCGCAAGTTTCACGCGGTCGAGGCCGGGGCGGTCGAGCACGCCGGGCGCCGTGAGTGGTGTGCCGTTGATCCAGGAGATCGTCAGCACACGTTTGCCGGTCCGCTCCCAGTCGACCTTCGGAATGTCGAAAAAGCCGGTCTTGGCATTGATCGCGCGCATCTCGTCGGCGCCGCCGGCTTCAAGGCGCAGGTCAAGTTCGCGCAACATGAAGTTCGAAATCGTATCGGTGAAGGCGATGGGTTTCAGCCGGCGGCTTTCCGCAGAGACGCCTTCGATGGTGCGCGCGGCGCGGCGCATGGCGGAGAGCTCGCGTTCCATCTGGCGCTCAATGCCGGGGCGCAGGATCTTTACGGCGCGGTCGCCGTCCGGCAGGGGCATCTTGTGGACCTGCGCGAGCGAGGCGGCCGCAACGGGTTCGGAGAGGCCCGGGAAAAGCCGGATCGCTTCGGCCTCGCCAAACTCGGCGGCCAATGCGGCGCGGGCCTGTTTCATCGGGAATGGCGGCAGCTTGTCCTTCAGGCGCGCGAGGTCGCCTGCGACTTCGGAGCCGAAGACGTCAGGGCGGGTCGCGAGGAACTGGCCGAGCTTGATATAGGCGGGACCGAGGCCCTCGGGCC
>JBGTKN010000556.1:0-1550 GCA_041744615.1 Hyphomonas sp.
GGCTTTCAGCCGGGCGAGGGCGCGGTGTTCGAGCGGGGTGGGGCCGGGCGCGGTCATGCGACTTGTCTATCGCGCTTCAGGCGCGCGCCAGCGGGCGTAGAGCGCAGTGGGCAGGAGGCGGTCGGTTCCCGATTGGGGGATCGCCATTTCGCCCTGTTCCATGACGCCGCCATAGGGGGCCATCCGGTCGGCCAACGTCTGGGCGAGGGCGAGGTAGGAGAGGCGCACGGCGTAAGCGGTGGCGATGACGAAGAGGGGGTTGTCCGTCAACAGGCCTTGCACCCCGTCGAGCAGGGCGGGCAGGTCTTCTTCGAAACGCCAGGTCTCGCCCGTGGTGCCGCGTCCGAATTTTGGTGGGTCGAGGACGATGGCGTCATACTTGCTGCCGCGGCGCTGTTCGCGGGCGACGAACTTCATCGCGTCGTCGGCGATCCAGCGGATGGTCTGGCCTTCAAGTCCGGAGAGCGCCTGGTTGTCCTTGCCGTAGCCGTTGGACTTCGGGCTTGCATCGAGATGAACGACCTCGGCGCCGGCGGCGGCGCAGGCGAGCGACATCATGCCGGTATAGCCGAACAGGTTCAGCACCTTGACCGGCCGGCCGGCGGCGCGGATCTGCGCCTGCGCAAACCTCCAGTGTACGGAATGTTCCTGGAAGAGGCCCATGTGGCGGAAGGCGGTGCGCCGCGCGGTGAAGGTGAGACCGTTCCAGCGCATCGGCCAGGCGTCGACGGCGCGGGGGGAGAGGATTTCCCACTGGCCGGCGCCGTCCTCGTCCGGGCCCTTGGCGGCGAAGCGGGCATCGGCTTGCCAGCTTTGCACGGGACGCGCCGGGTTCCAAAACGCCTGCGGATCCGGCCGGATGACGGTCTGGCCACCGAAGCGTTCGAGCTTCTGCAGGTGGCCGCTGTCGAGCAGGGCATAGTCTTCCCAGTCATCGGCGACCAGCAGGCGGGTTTCGGTCTGCATCAGGCATATCCCCGCTGGCGCCAGGCTTCGTAGATCATGATCGCGGTAGCCTGCGCGAGGTTCAGGCTGTCGGCGCCGCCGCGCATCGGAATGAGGGAGAGGTGGTCGCAGACCGCTTCGACGTCTGCCGGAAGGCCGGCCTGCTCGTTTCCCATCAGGATGACCGAAGGCTGGGCGAAGGGCGCCGCGTCGTGGCGCATCGTTCCGTTAACGCTGGCGGCGGTGAGGGCGAGGCCGTGCTTCTGGCGCCAGGTGTCAAAGGCGGCGAAGCTCGCACTTGCGAAGGGCATGTCGAACAGCGAGCCCATCGAGGCGCGCACGGCTTCGAAACTGTAGGGGTCGCAGCAGGTGCCGATCAGGATGACGCCGCTGGCGCCGGCACAGTCGGCGGTGCGCAGGATCGTGCCGAGGTTGCCGGGGTCGCGCACTTCGTAGAGGGCGACATAAAGCGGCGTTCCGGCCTTCGGTGCGGGCAGGGCCTCCGGCGTAAGATGGCGCTGGCGGAAGGCGGCGACCACGCTCTGGGCATTGTCCTTCTGGGTGATCTTCGACATCAGCCGCTCCGGCGCGAGCACGACCCGGGC
>JBGTKN010000557.1:0-1562 GCA_041744615.1 Hyphomonas sp.
AGGCGGCGCTGGGCCTTCGGGCGGCGTGTCAGTCACCGCTGCCTCCCGGGGCGGCGTCCGGACGGGGGGCGGGCGCGTCTCCGGACGGCGAAGCTTTCGGCTTCTCTTCACGTTGGATCTCGACCTGATGCGGATAGGGAATTGTGATGCCTTCGCGGTCGAAAGCCTGCTTGACGTTCTTGTAGAGATCGGCCCGGATCTGGACGAAGTCCGACGTCGCGGTCCAGGCCCGGAGGCGCAGCTTCACGCTCCAGTCGGCAAGCGCGTGGACGCCGGTCCAGGTCGTCGATTTCTGCAGCACATGGTCATGCGCATTGGCGGCCTCGAGCAGGACCTTCAGCGCATGGTCGATATCGTCATCGTAGGAGATGTCGAAAAAGAGATCGAGCCGGCGCTGTTGCTCGGCTGTGAAGTTGATCAGAGGATCGCCCCAGACCTTGTCATTGGTGATCGAGACGACCTTGTTGTCGATCTGGCGCAGGGACGTGGTGAAGGGCGTGATGTAGGTGATGGTGCCTTCGAGCCCCGCGACGCCGACATAGTCGCCGATCCGGAAAGGGCGGAAGATGGCGAGCATGACGCCGGCCGCCACCGATTTCAGCGTGTCCTGCAGCGCGAGGCCGATGGCGAGACCGGCCGCAGCCAGCACGGCGGCGAGTGATGTGGCCGGAAAGCCGACCTGAGTGAGCGCGAAGACGATCGCGACGGCAAAGATGATGTATTTGATCAGTGAGGCGGAGAAGGCGATCAGCGTGTCGTCGGCGCCTGAATGGGCGTGTGCCTTGGCGCCGAAACGGCGCAGCGAACGGGCAATCGAATTGGCCGCGACGAAAGCGATGACGAGGATGACCGTCGCCGCAAAAGCGCCCGGGCCGTATTTGTCGATCAAGCTGCGCCAGTCATAGCCGGCGAGGCCCAACGGCAGCGGCATCATAAGGATGAAGGAGAAGAACCGGCCGGTTGAGGCGGCCAGGTCCCAGGACGTGCCTTCAAACTCCTGATCCTTCGGCGTCAGGCGCCGGCCGATGAAGAGGATCACCCATTTCAGCGCTGACGAGATGAGCCAGATCAGGGCCACCGAGGCCACCACGAGGCCCCATTTCACGAGGTCTGGCCAGATCGCGGCGACCCAGGCGGGCCAGTCCGATGTGTCGAGAGAGAGCAGAAGGCGCTCAGGAGTCGGAATCTGCGGCGTTGTCATGGGTCCGATCTAAAGCGCTTCGGCGCCCGCGTCACCCGCAGGAGCAGGATTGTCGCAGTTCCAAACGCGGCCATTGCCGCGATCCAGTGCATCTCGGTGCGCAACCAGTTGTTGAGGACCACGCCGAGGAGTCCCCAGCCCAGCGCGGCAAAGAACCAGAGGCTTCGGCTGACCCGCGCCGTGAAAATCCACGCTGCAAGCGCGGCAATGGCGAAGGTTACCCAGAACATCGGCCAGGGAAAATCGGTGGGGCCGAGACCGGTGAACGTGCGGATCGTCAGAGGCACGGAGATCGCAGTGGCCACCGATATCCAGCCCGCGAGCAGACCCGAGGCCGCGTCTGCCAGCCGGAACGTCAGTG
>JBGTKN010000558.1:0-4322 GCA_041744615.1 Hyphomonas sp.
ATCGAGTTCGCCGACCACATGACCCTTGCCGAACGGGCCGCCATCGACGCTGATCTCGGTGATCCGGTCCATCATCAGCATCGGCGGCTCGGGCAACTGGGCGTTGCCGGGGCCGAAAAAGCCGCCCTTGCCGCTGAGCAGAAGGTCCTCCTTCGAATAGGAGGACTTGGGGGTATGGAAATCGTGCGGACCAGGCATTGGCTCTATCCTGTGAAAGGCGCTGAAACAGGCGCCTTCCCACCGCCTGAAGGGGGTAAAGTCAACCTTTTGTGGCGGTCGCGCCCCACAGATGCTCGCGCGGTGCCCATCCGCGAAACCGGTCGGCTGTCACCTGGCACATCGTTTCATCACAAGTCCCGAGCCCGACCAGGACGTTGGGGCCGACTTCCGCCACATCGGCGCTGTCGCGCGCCCGGCCGGCCTTGAGCACGAAGGCGCCGCTGGTCAGGGCGTGGCCTGGACCGGTAAGCTGGTTCTTTTCGATCCAGACTTCATCCCCCAGCGGGTCACGCACATAGCGCCAGTCCCCGCTCTCCTTGACGATCAGGACCGGCAGGCCCTTGCGGGCATATTCCCAGGCCACCTTGTAATCCGTGCTGGGCCCCGTGCGGCCGTTGACCTTCTGGAACCGCAGCGTCTCGAACCGGGGCACGGGCTTGCCGGAAAACCGGCTGACCTGAGGCTCCGGCAGGGAATCGGCCGCCGCCGGAGGCACGGCCGGACAGGCCACGAGAACGGCAAGCGCAAGAACTGCCCGTTTCATGTGCAGGGATCCTCAAATTCCGGGAGACGAAGCTCTACTACGCCCTACATGAATCCCAGGTAAAACAGCGGGTCATTGGCGCGGCGCGGATGCTCTGGTAAGCGGCAATGACAATAAGAATGATCTACGGGAGTCCCATGCCGGCATCGAAGCTGAAAGTCGTCGTCACCCGCAAGCTGCCGGCCCCGGTGGAATTGCGGATGAAAGAACTGTTCGACGCCCGATTGAACGAGGCGGACGTGCCCCTCACGCAGGAGCAGCTCGCCGAGGCGATGCAGACCGCCGATGTGCTGGTGCCGACGGTGACCGACCGGATCGACGGCCGCCTGATGGCCCGCGCCGGCCCGCAGCTGCGGCTGATCGCCCAGTTCGGGGCAGGGGTGGACAATATCGACGTCGCCAGTGCCGTGCAGCGCGGCATCACCGTCACCAATACCCCTGGCGTTCTGACCGACGATACCGCCGATGTCGCGATGGCGCTGATCCTCGCCGTGCCGCGCCGCCTGCATGAGGGCGTGCAGATCATGGAAAGCGGCAAGTTCGATGGCTGGACGCCGACCTGGATGATGGGCCGCCGCCTCTCCGGCAAACGTCTCGGCATCATCGGCATGGGCCGGATCGGCCAGGCGGTCGCGCGCCGCGCCAAGGCGTTCGGCATGCAGATCCACTACCATAACCGCAAACCCGTCGGCCCGCGCATCGAGGAAGGCCTGGAGGCGACCTACTGGGATTCGCTCGACCAGATGCTGGCGCGGATGGACATCGTCTCGGTCAACTGCCCGCACACGCCGGCCACGTTCCACCTGATCAATGCCCGCCGACTCGCGCTGATGAAGCCGGACGCCTACATCATCAACACGGCGCGCGGCGAAGTGATCGACGAGGCCGCGCTGGCCCGCGCCATCCGCGGCGGCAAGCTGGCAGGTGCCGGTCTCGACGTGTTCGAGCGCGAGCCGTCTGTGAACCCGGACCTGATCGGACTGCCCAACGTGCTGCTGCTGCCGCACATGGGCTCCTCCACCATCGAGGGGCGCACCGAGATGGGCGAGAAAGTGATCATCAACATCAAGACATTCGCCGACGGCCACCGTCCGCCAGACCGCGTGATCCCCGCGATTCTCTGAAACAGCGGAAAGCCGGCGGGTCTCAATTGGTCGGTTGCGGCACGTCTTCAAGGGCGACGGCCTGGACGCCGAAAACATGCGAGTCGAGGAAGGCCCGCAGGTCGCTGGCGGAGAGGTCGGCGATTTCTTCCTGCGGCAGGTGGCCCACTCCTGCATAGAGCTTCAGCACGGCGCCAGGGATGGCGGCGGCGAACTTCTCGCCATGCGCTGACGGAATGAGATTGTCGCGCTCGCCATGCATTACGAGCGTGGGCGTGGTGATTCCGGCAAGCAGATCCGCGCTGGCCTCGCGGCGCTCCTCGCCGCCCGAGACAAGTTCCAGAATGGCCTCGCGGTGGCAGGGCGCCCGCGCGAAGGAGGCATAGCGCTCGACCATGTCGTCGGTGACGAAGGACGGATCGCCGAAACTGTTCTCAAGGCCGCCGCGGATCAGGGAAGAGAGATCGAGATCCTTCATCACACGCCGCGCCAGATCGATGTCGAGCAGGCGGAAGACGAGCGGGCGTGTTTCGCTTTCCGCTTCGCTGCGCGGCCAGCCGGCGGCGTCGACCAGGACCAGTCCGTCAAGACGGTCAGGATAGGTCAGTGCGTAATTCCACGCAGCCGCGCCGCCCATCGAATTTCCGGCCAGCGTGAATCGTTCGAGCTCCAGCGTATTGGCCACCCGGTTGATCGTCTCCACGAACTGTTTCGGGCCGATGGCGGCGTTGTCGATGCAGCGCGACAGGCCGTGTCCGGGAAGGTCGAGGCTGATGACTCGGTAATCGCGCTTCAGATTGGCGACCCAGGGCTCCCAGGTGTGTAGCGACGCCGAGAAACCGTGGACAAGGATGATCGCCGGCGCATCGCGGGGTCCGACATCGCGGAAATGCACGCGCATGTCGTCGCCAAAGGCGAGATAACGGCTGTCGGCATTAGCATAGATCGACTCGAGCTGGTCATACGGAATATCATCGCGCCGCAGCGTCATCCAACCGGCGAAGAGAATTATACCCAAGGTAAGGATGACGGCGAGGAAGCTTCGGAACATGGCAGCGCGCAACTTTCGATCTCGAATCCGCGCAAGATAACGCCCTCGCGCGGTGCAGTGTCAAACCCTCAGTTCAGGCATTACATAACGGACACTGCAGATCGCGCCGCAGGGTGATCGTCCGCACGCGTGCTTGGAGCCCGTCGATCAGCAACAGCCGGCCGACCAGCGGCGTGCCGGCGCCGGTGACAAGTTTGATCACCTCGAGCGCCATCGCCGAGCCGGTCATGCCGGTGACCGGACCCACGACGCCGACTTCGTCGCAGGCCTCGGCGCCCGGCGGCGCTTCGGGCACCCAGCATTGGTAGCAGGGCGCATCGTCGACCACACCAGAGGCGAACACGCCGACCTGACCGGTCCATCCGGTGGCCGCGCCGGAGACAAGCGGGCGCCGGCTTGCATGGGCCAGCCGGTTCAGCGCGAACCGCGTGGGGAAATTGTCGGAGGCATCGATCAGGATTGTTCCCGACGGCGTATCCCCCTCGCGAAACCGTCGCACAGCTGACTCGACCTTCAGTTCCGGATCAATCTCCCGCAGACGCGCGGCGAGCCTCGTCGCTTTTCCGAAACCGGTATCGGCGTCGATGAACTGGATCTGCCGCTGCAGGTTCGACCGGTCTACCGTGTCATCATCCCAAAGCTCGATATGGCCGATACCTGCAGCTGCAAGATACAGGGCGCAGGGCCCGCCCAGGGCGCCGGACCCGATGATGGATACCGAGGCGGCGCGCAATTTCTGTACGCCCGGCCCGCCGATCTCCTTCAGCAGGATATGGCGTTTGTGGCGCTCGATCTCGTCCGGCGTGAGGCTCATGGCGCGCCTCTCAGCGCCGTGGAGGAGAGCGAGTTTCCCGGCGCTCGCAGATAGACCCAGGCAGGCGGCGCCAAACCGGGCAAGGTGGCCGCATTGCGTTCGGCGAGGCGCGCCTTTGCGAACTGGCGCGTGAAGGGCAGCGCGCGCGTGAGACGTGTGCCGGGCCGGGAGACGATGGCTATGGGTACGCGCGCGGCAATCATCTGCCAGTCTTTCCAGAGATGGAAACTCGCGGCGCTGTCGGCGCCCATCAGCCACACAAAGTGCGCGTCCGGCTCCATCTCCTGCAGTGCTTTGAGCGTATCGATGGTATAGGTGAGCCCTAGCTGCTGCTCAATATCAGTCACCAACATGCCGGGCGCATCGGCTACCGAGCGGGCAGACTTGAGGCGTGTTGCGAATGATCCGTGTCCGGATTTCAGCGGATTGCCGCGCGCGATGATCCACCAGACCGCGTCGAGGCGCAGGCGCTTCAGCGCGGTTTCGGCAACATGCAGGTGGCCGCCATGGGCGGGGTTGAAACTTCCGCCGAGGAGGCCGATGCGGCGGCCGGCAGCCGGACCGGGCAGGCGCGCGCGTTTCAAGGGCGAA
>JBGTKN010000559.1:0-1842 GCA_041744615.1 Hyphomonas sp.
GGCGAACGCCGCTGGGACATGCGCTTCATCAACGGGGTGACCGTTCGCCTGCCGGACGACCCGGGTCTCGATCCCGCGATCCAGCGCCTTGCCAAGTTGCAGGTGCGCACCGCCCTCACCCAGCGCCCGCTGGAAATGATCGATCTGCGCAGCCAAGGCCGCGTCTATCTCCGCCTCGCCGCGACGCCGGTGAAGCCTGCCCCCGAAACCGCCCGCGAGGCCGCCGAGAAAACCTGATGTCCGAACTCTCCTCCAAGCGCCTCGCCCGTCTCAACGGCCGCCCGAGCGGCACGGTCGCTGCGCTGGACATCGGCTGCTCCAAGACCACCTGTCTCATCGCCCGTCCGGATGCGGACAATCCGCGCCGGATGACCATCCTCGGCGCAGGCCGCCAGCAGACACGCGGTTTCGCCGGCGGCACCATCACCGACATGGAAGGCCTGGAGCGATCGATCCGGCTCGCCGTCGAGGACGCCGAACGCGAAGCGGGTGAGCCGATCACGGAAGTGATCCTTGGTATCACCGGACCCAGGCTATCGTCCCGGATGCTCTCGGCCAGTATCGATATCGGCGGACGCGTGATCACGGCCAAGGATGTACGCCGCCTGCACAGCCAGGTGCTGGCGCGGGCCATGCATTCACCCGCCAACCGTCAGCAGGACATCCTGTCGGCTTGGCCTGTCGTATATACGATCGACAAGGCCGCCGGGCGCGTCCGCCAGCCTGTCGGCATGATCGCCGGAGCGTTGACGGTCAAGATGTCGGTGGTCTCGGCCCCTCGCCCGATCGTCAAGAACCTCGTCGAATGTGTCGGCCGCGCGCATCTCGGTGTGCGCCAGCTGGTTCCGTCTGCCATCGCCAGCGGCGCCGGCACGCTGATCGAGGACGAGATCGAGAACGGCGCCGTGTGTATCGACCTCGGCTCCGGTGTCACCGCTGTCTCGGTCTACCTGCATGGCTCGCCGGCCTGGCTCGGGCTTGTGCCCGCCGGCGGCGCGCATGTGACCGCCGACATCGCGCAGGGCATCGGAACCACCTTCGCTGCCGCCGAACGCCTGAAGATCGCCTACGGCACCGCAGATCTCGAAGGCCCGGGTCTGGCCGAACGTGTCGAAGCCCCGCGCCTAGGTGATGATGGGCGACTGCACGCGTCCCGCTTGGAGCGCGCGGAACTTGCGCGCATCATCGCGCCTCGCATCGAAGAGATCTTCGAGATGACGCTGGAACTGCTCGCCCGGAGCGATGTGAAATCGGTCTTGCCCCAGCGTGTCGTCCTCACCGGCGGCGCCAGCCAGCTTCCGGGCGTGCGCGAAGTGGCCGGCCGTATCCTCAAGACACCTATCCGCCTCGGCCGCCCCGTTCTTGCGGAATCTTTAGGTGAGCAACTGGCAACCCCTGCTTTTTCAACAGCTTCCGGCCTGCTACTCTATCCCGAATTGGGGTTCACCGACGCTGCGCGGGCTGGCGTATCGTCATTGGAGTCGGAAGCGGAAGGCGGTTCGGGCAAGCTGAACAAGGTATTGTACTGGCTCAAGGAAAATTTCTGACGCCAGCGACAGTCACTTAAGCGTTTTTTAGCGGCAGGCGCGCATTCTGCCCGCTCCAGCCAGCCACCGGCCGACGCAGACGTAGATTGAGGCGCCATGACCCAGGAACTTAAGCCGCGCATTCTCGTTTTCGGCGTTGGCGGAGCCGGCGGCAACGCCGTCAACAACATGATCGAGGCGAACCTCCAGGGCGTCGAGTTCATCGTGGCCAATACTGACGCGCAGGCGCTGACGCGGTCGCGCGCCGACACCACGCTGCAGCTCGGCCTCGGCACCACTTCGGGTCTCGGCGCTG
>JBGTKN010000560.1:0-2860 GCA_041744615.1 Hyphomonas sp.
GTGCTGAAAGGCACCGGATACTGAGTTGACATCCTGCCCGCCCTAAATGACGGGCATTCCTCCTGCGAGACGCTCATGCCCGAGCGCGAGAATGTTGCGCGCGGCGTTGACGTCGCGGTCGTGGACGGCGCCACAATCTGAGCAAGCCCATTCTCTTATTCCGAGGTTGCCCATACCTTTCGGACTGCTGTCGGGGATGCCTCGACAGCACGAGCAACGACGGGAAGTGCTGGCTTCATCAACCACTCCGAAGATGATGCCTGCGTGATCGCATTTGTATTCCAGCATCGTCTTGAGCATACCCCAGCCCGCGTCGAGCGCGGACTTGGCCATGCGGGTCTTGACCATGTTCACAGAAGACACGTTCCCGACGAAGATCGCCGCGTTCGTGTCCACCAGCTTGCGCGACAGCTTGTGCAGCGCATCCTTCCTGCGGTTCGCCGCCTTCATGTGGAGGGTGGCCGAACGCTTCTTCTTGCGGGCGCGCTGCGCTGTGGCCAGCTTCGCCTCAATGTCGCGATACCAGCGGCCGGTCTCCTTCTGGCCATCGCTCACGGCGGCGGCGTCCTTGCAGCCAAGGTCGATGCCGACCATGGCCGTGCCCGCTGACACCTCGGCCTCGTATTCGACGACGACGTTGAAATACCACCGCCCGCATGCGTCTTCGGAGAACGAGGCCGTGCGGAAGCGGAAGCCTGACAGCCCCCAGCTATCCCAGACCTTGAAGGTCGTTCCGTTGTGGTAAACGCCACCGTTCTTCCACTTGGCCATGCCGGTGTTGACCGGCACCCACCCCAAAGAGCGGCGTGCGCCCCCTGACTTGCGCCACGACAACCGGCGTTTGCGTACCTGCTTCCGTCGGACTGCGTATTCCTTGCAGACCTGGAGAGGGGTGTGGCTGTGCAGCCCCAGTTCCTTGTGCGCCCCCTGCACATACTTCTGCATGGCGAAGGCCGACAGGAACACGCCACGCTCGCGAATGCTGCGCTCGCTGAGTTCGTTCAGGTAGTTCCAGACATGGTTGACCGACCGCGCCATTTGCCGAAGCCGGGCAGCGTGGTTGTCCTTCACGCGGACACGCAGGGTCTTGGTCGTATTCGCCATACGCATTTCATAGCCAGTATATCGAGCAGCAACAACGACCACTATAAGGCCGCTCACCCCGCCCTGAACGGCGGGGCTTGCGCGGCCAACATGGTCAAAGCACATTCGTGCCGGGCTCCGGCTGCGGCGATGGATGTTTCGTCGCTCCGGCGACGTAAAAACGAAGACCACCGGGCTTTGGCCGACCGCCCGCCTGCTCAGCGTGGGCCGATTATAGCGGATTGTTCTTCGCGTACCGGGCAAAGAATGCCAGAAAAGCCTTGTCGGGGTCGCGGGGCGTCTCCTTATCAGCGGACCAGGAGCGGCGGACCTTTGCGCTCCATATGGGCCGGACGGGCTTTGACGTTGCCGGTCGGCGGCAATACGGTTTCAAGAGCGCCTCTGCCCCGCACTTTCCGACCGACCTTGGAATAGCTCAGTTCCCGTGCACTGGCCCCGACGGATTCGGCATCCTTGCGCCACCAGCGCATGTCGACATGTGTCACTTTTCGGCCGGTCTTGATCGGCGCAAGCTCAACAGTTCAGCGCCACCCTCGGCGGCTTCATCGTCAGCCTTCTGTAGGCCGATCAGCAGGTGTCGTGGTCGTGTCGCGGAGTTGGTGGAAATTCGAGGGCGGCGTAATCTCCGGGTGACCTGAAACCCACCCAACCGGCGGCAGCAACCGCCAGGGAGATCACGCCATGAACCAGATTACCGAGAACCCGGCCGTTTCGCCACTGAGCAATGAAGCCGGATACGACCCGATCGAAGATCGCCTTCGAGCGAACGTGCGGGCCACCATCGAGGCGATGCTCGAGGAGGAGCTGGCCGAGTTTCTCGGTCGCATGCGCTACGGTCGCGGCAGCAGTCAGGCGAAGGATTACAGGCACGGGCACCGCGACCGGCAGCTGACCGGCACTTTCGGCACTGAAACCGTGCGCGTGCCGCGCGCCCGGGTCGAGGACGAGGAGGACAAGGTGAGCGAGTGGCGGTCGAAGGCGCTGCCGCGGTATCGGCGGCTGACGAAGAAGGCCGAAGCGTTGATCGCGGCGGTCTATCTCGCCGGGACCAACACGCGCCGGGTCAAGCGGGCGCTGTTCGGGCTGTTCGAAGGAGCCGTCAGCAAGGACGTCGTCAGCCGGGCCTGGCGCAAGGTGAAGGTGGATTGGGACGCATGGTGTGCCCGCGACCTCGCCGACGAGGACATCGTCCGGCTGATCCTGGACGGCACGGTGATCAGGACGCGGCTGGACAGGAAGGCCACGAACATCTCGGTGCTGGCCGCTATCGGCGTGCGCCGCGACGGGCAGAAGGTGCTGCTTTCCATCCGGAACATGGGCGGGGAAAGCACGGCGGCCTGGCGCCAGTTCCTCGAAGACCTCGATGCCCGCGGCCTGAAGAGGCCTGAGTTCGTCATCGTCGACGGCGCCCCAGGCCTGGAGGCCGCGCTGGTGGCACTCTGGGGCGATGATCTGCCCATTCAACGCTGCACGGTTCACAAGCATCGCAACCTGCTGGCCCATGCCCCGAAGCACATGCAGGACGAGTTGACCGAGGACTACCGCGACATGATCTATGCCGACACCGCGACCGAGATCGAAACCCGCCGCAAGGCGTTCCTCCGCAAATGGCGTCTCAATCGTGGCATGGCTTGCAAGCCGGCGGATCACGCCTTCCCTTGACCATGCACTCACTTTACCCACAAGGTAAGACAAGGAATTACATTCTCAAAATCTGGCGACATCATGGCAACAACATCCTTCACCACCCGTATCG
>JBGTKN010000561.1:0-4338 GCA_041744615.1 Hyphomonas sp.
GAAATCGATGGCCCCGGAAAACTCGTCTCCGAGGAAGAAGGCATTGTCCGGAAAGAGGTCCGCATGGATCGTCCCACGCGGCAGGTCCGCAAACGTGCTGCGGGCCTGCAGGATCTCAACGAACGCCGCCTCCACGGTATCGGAAAGCCCCGCCTGCAAAGCATTTGCATCCCCGGCCCGGCCCGCCCAGAGCGGCGCCCAGGCTTTCGGACCCAACGAGTTCTCGCGCGACATGGCAAAGTCCGCGAGCGCCACGTGCATCTTCGCGAGGCCCTCTCCCAGCGCCCGGCACTGGCGCACATTCGGCCGGCGCGGAGACAGCCCGTCGAGGAAAGTGATGATCACCGCCGGCCGGCCTTCGAGCGTGTGCAGCGCCGTCCCGTCTCGCCCCATCACCGGCTCGGGACAGGGATAGCCCTTGCCGGCGAGGTGCTGTTTCAGGCCGATGAAGTATGGCAGCTCGGCCGCGTTCACCCGCTTCTCGAACAGAGTGAGGATGAACCGGCCCGTCTCGGTCTCGAGATAGTAGTTCGAATTCTCAACACCCTCGGCAATCCCCTTGAAAGCCAGGGCCACGCCGAGGTCGTAGGCGGAGAGGAACTCCGCCAACGCCTCATCGGAAACTTGCGTGTACACCGCCATCGGCGGCGGACTTACGCGGTCTTGTGCAGCATGTCACGTTGCAGGGTCTTGCCGGCGAGCAGGTAGTGCAGCGCTGCCCAGGCATAGAGCGTGTTGAACGCGATGATCGAATACTGGAGCCCTCTGGCATCCGCGTCCCGGCATCCCGCCACGATGTCGGGCTCGAGGCCTGCGAGCGACTTGCACATCTCCAGCGTCAGGCCGAGATCGGAGCCCGACAGAAGCATTGATTTCCAGAACGTCGACAGCGCGCCGATGACCGGAGGTCCGAGGCCATAGCCGAGCAGGTTCACCACGAACAAGGTGAGCGCCACAGCGGTTGCCCTCATCCGGCTGTCCACCACACCGCCCGAGATCGCGTACATCGGTCCGAGATAATAGTAGTGGATCATCGCAGCGATCATCAGCGGCGGCATAGCCAGCCACAGGTTATCGACCGAGTAGCCGATGGCATACAACGGCACCGACAGGCCCATCCCGATCGCGGGAATCCAGGACAGCGCTGTCGGATGGCGTTTGGCAATCTTGTCTGCCATCCAGCCGGACGTGAACACGCCGATCGCCGCCATCACTCCGAGGATGATGCCGAACAGGAGCGCTGCCTGCTGGATCGTGAGCCCGTGTGTGCGGATCAGGAACGAGGTCGTGAACTGGCCGACACCATAGCCGATGAAAGAGGCGATCGTCGCGCCGGCGACCACATGCAGGTAGGTCGGCTTCTTGATCAGGATCTTGATGACATCGGTGAAGCTCGTGCGGTCACCCTTGGCCCGTTGCAGTTCCGGCGGATCGGAATAGCCGCGCGGCGGCTCCTTGATCGTCATCCGTACCACAAAGGCGAGGATCACGCCGGGCAGGCCGACGACGACGAACGCGATGCGCCAGCCTTCGATATTGTTCCAGTCGAGCGCATTGGCCGCCCAGGTCCAGCCCCAGCTGTTGAACGCGGCCGCAACCTGAACGCCGTCGAGATTGCCTGCCACGAAGCCGCCGAATATGGCGGCAAACATGCCGCCGAGCGGAACGCCGAGGGCGTAGGTCGAGACGGCTGTCGCGCGGCTGGAAGGTTTGAAATAGTCCGCGATCAGCGATTGCGCCGGCGGCGTACAACCGGCCTCGCCCACGCTGACGCCGACCCGGAAGAGGAAGAGCATCAGGAAAGTTGTGGCAAAGCCGCAGAGGACCGTCATCAGGCTCCAGAAGCCCACCGCTACCGCAATGATCATCACGCGGTGTGAGCGCTCTGAAAAGCGCGCGATGGGAATGCCGAGGAAGGTATAGAGGATTGCGAAGGCAGGCCCGCCCAGCAGGCCCATCTGCCAGTCTTCGACGCCGAACGAGGCCTTGATGGGCTCGGTGAGAATATTGATGATCGTGCGGTCGATGAAGTTGAAGATATAGACCAGAAGCAGCGCGCCCAGCACGTAGCCGCGGTAGGCATTGGTACCAAAGCCGGTCTCGTGCGGGGGCAGTGCAGCGGCAGGTGTCTGGCTCGTAGTGGCGGCGTCGGTCATGGGCGTCTCCAATCAGGTCAGGCAACAATCAAAGATCAGGTGGCGGGGCTCCAGCGGTCCTTTGCATAGGTGCGGGCAGCGAGGAAATAGAAAGCGGCGGCGATGGCAAGGAAGAGCACGGTGGCCACCATCGACTGGCGCAGGCCCTCGGCATAAGCCGAGCAGAGCGCAGGTCCGGACTCGCCCAGTTCGGCAAGTCGGCCGGCGCAGAAGCCCGGGTTGAAGCTCTCAAACTCGGTTTCGAGGCCGGCCTTCCTGACGATGCCGCCCATGAAGGCACTGCTCATCATGCCGGTGAACAGCGGGCCGATTCCGTTGCCGATGAGGCTGATGATCAGCAGCATGACTGACACGGTCGTGGCGCGCGAACGCGGGCTGACGATCGAGGTCGAGACGGTGTACTGCGCGCCGAGGTAAGCATAGTGCGCGATCGCGGCGATCACCCAGAGCCAGAAGGCCAGGGTGAGGGTTGGGGCGAGGAAGGCGCCTGCATAGGCGGGGATAGCGATCAGCAGTCCAACTCCTGGCAGCCAGGCGGCGACTGATGGATAGCGCGGCGCCAGCTTCTCCGACAGGAAGCCGCCAAGGAATGTGCCGAGCGCAGCAACACCGGCAAGCGGGGCGCCATAGTTCATCGCGGCCTCGGCCACGCTGACGCCGTGTACGCGCATCAGGAACGGCGCCTGGAAACTGATCAGGCCATAGCCGACGAAGGCGACGAACGCGGCGCCGAGCGAGATCATCCAGAAGGTTGGCTTCTGGCCGAATTCCTTGAAGGCCTCGAAGAAGCCGGCCTTCTCGACGACGGTCGATTTCGGGTCGGAGAAGCCGCGCGGCGGCTCGCGCACGGTCAGCCAGAAGATGAGGGCGACGAGGATGCCCGGCACGCCGACAATGACGAAGACGAGGCGCCAGCCTTCGACTTCCGCCCAGTTCACGCCAGTGAACAGGAAGCCGAGTCCGATCGCATTCATCCAGCCGCCGAAGGTCTCGCCCTGCAGGCTGGCAAGCTGGCCACCGAACAGCTGCGCCATGACGCCGCCTATGGTGACGCCCATCGAATAGATGCCGATCGCATTGGCCCGGCTCTTGGGCGGATAGTAGTCGGTGATGATGGAGTTGGCTGGCGGCGTGCAGCCAGCTTCACCAATGGCAACGCCGATGCGGAAGATGAGCAGCCAGAGGAAGCTCGCCGCGAGGCCGCAGAACACGGTCATCAACGACCAGACGACGACGCAGAGCGCGATGATCATCACCCGGTTCGAGCGGTCGGCCCACATCGCGATCGGGATACCCATGATCGCATAGAAGAGGGCGAAGGGCGGGCCGGTCAGCAGGCCCCACTGGGTGTCGGTCAGCGAAAAGGTGTTGATGATCGGCTGGGCGACGACCGTGATCACGGTACGGTCGATGAAGTTCAGCGTGTAGATCAGTGTCAGCGCGATCAGCACATAAGAGCGGTAGCCCTTCGAGCCGAAGCCCGTGATGTGCCCGTTCGCGCTGTCAGCCGTAGCCGCAGTGGCCGTCATGTCAGGTTCGCCTCCCAGGGGAAACGCGCTTCTTGCGGCGCGTCGAGTGTGTTGGCGACGGTAACCTGACCGCAGCCGCCTGCAAGCCTTATCGTCAGGGCAGGGCGGGACGCACCCGTTTTCGCCCGGGCGGCGTATTGAAACCGGCGCGGCGCATGCCCAACTCCGCCAGGCACGCCGGATACAGGAGACGCTGCACCATGGACCTCGCCCGCAAAATGACCGCCCTCGGATCAACTTGCCGGATGAGCCCTGTCCATGCCTGCCTCGATAACCCTGTCTTCCCTGAACTTCGCGCTGCCTGACGGCCGGGTTCTATTTTCAGACCTTAACTTCAGTTTCAATCAGGAACGCACCGGCCTCGTCGGCCGCAACGGCGTGGGCAAATCAACGCTACTGAAACTCATCGAAGGCGAACTCGCACCCGCCAGTGGTCACGTTTCGGTGAGCGGCAGGATCGGCGTCCTGCGTCAGGGCTTTGCCCCGGACTCGGGCGACACGATCGCAGACCTCTTCGGCGTCCGCGCCGCGATAGCGGCTCTGCGCCGCGCCGAATCGGGCGAGGCCGAAGCGTGGGAGGGCGCGGACTGGACACTGGAGTCGCGCCTCGCTGAAACGCTCGGCCGGGCCGGACTTGAGGCGGGGCCGGAGAC
>JBGTKN010000562.1:0-2834 GCA_041744615.1 Hyphomonas sp.
GCGAGCGCAGGCACCCATCAGGCCGACGCCCCCGCCGCCATAGACCAGCCGGATGCCGCGGCCGGCCAGTTCGCGCCCCAGCGCTTCGGCGAGGCGGATGTAAACGGCGTTCACACTGTCGGACGCGCCGCAATAGACGCAGATCGATCCGATGCTGGAGGTTTCCGGGGGGGGCTTGAGATCATCCATGATGTGGAGTGATAGGCGCCGGCGCCGCCTTCGGCCAGTCCGTTTGTGAGGTTCATCCGCCGCATCTGGCCGCGCGAACTGCACGCCAGATCGCTGGCTCAGCCGCAAAATCATGCATAGTTACAGAGCTGTAACGCCCATTATTGCATCTGTTCAGGCTCCCCCGCGTATGCACCGGCATGGGGTACGACGTAACCGGCCATGCGCGATTGCGGTGGCCCCAACCTGAAAGTGAACCTTATGCAGAAACTCATTCTCGCCGCCGCCGTGGCGGCGCTCGGTATTCCATCGGCCGCGCAGGCCCAGACCCATGACTGGAGCGGCTGGTATGCCGGCGCCAATATCGGGAAGGGTGACAAGGCCGATTTCGACCTCAGCGCCGAACTCCAGATTTCGCCCACGACAACCTTCTTTCCGGCACCGCTGGCGGGCGGTACATTCCCGACAAACCGCACGTTCAGCGGTGACGGCACGGTCGGCGGCCTGCACGGCGGCTACAATTTCCAGCAGGGCATGCTCGTGTTCGGCGGTGAAGCAGACGTCAACCTGTCGGATGTCGGCACGTCGATCTCGATTCCCGGCGCACCTGGCGGCGCGGCAAATAATCCGGACGGCTTCACCGATCTTGCCTTCGGCGTGGATTCCTTCGCCACCGCGCGCGCCCGCGCCGGTCTCGCCCTTGGCCGGTTCCTGCCCTACGCGACAGCCGGCCTGGCCGTCGGCAAGGTCGAGTTCGACCGCAACTACCGTGTCGGAGGCGATCAGGTGACGAACAGCGCGAGTTCGACCCGGACCGGATCGACCTATGGCGCAGGTCTGGACGTCGCCCTGACCGACCGGATGTCGCTCGGTGCCGAATACTCCAGGATCGATCTCGGCAGCGACAGTTTCGACACGTCCTACTCGGACGGCACCATCGGCCGCGCCACCATCGACACCGAGTTCGAAGTTGTGAAAGCCCGCGTCAACCTGAGCTTCTGATTGCCCTGCTCAGTCTGAAGTCAGTAGAATCCCGGTCCTTCAACGGGCCGGGGTTCCATCTTTCCGGGCCTCACCCGAGGAGAGGTTTCGTTTTCCCGCGTTCCACTCCATATGGCGTGCATGAGTTCACATGCACATGCCGCCCAGTCGCCCGAAAACCACGACCGGATCGAGAGTGCGGATGGGGGCCTTTCGGCTTCGATCCTGCGGATCCTGAAGCTGCTCTGGCGGCCGGAGCTGGCGAAATGGCGCCCGGTCATGGCGGTTGCCGTGGTCCTGACGCTGGCGGCGTCGGTGCTGGAGGTCATCTCGCCGCTGGTGATGGGTCATGCGATCAATCAGGTCGCGCCGCAGTCGGGCGGAGGCAGCTTCGCCGTCGCCGCCTTGTGGCTGACCTACGGGCTGATCCTGCGATTTGCCGCCGCCGCGTTGCCGCAGGTGCGTGATTGGCTGTTTGCGCCGGTCAGCCAGGATGCGCAGCGGGTCGCGAGCGTCGATGCCTTCGGCCATGCGCTCGGCCTGTCGCTGAATTTTCACCAGACCCGCCGCACCGGAGCCCTCAACCGTGTCATAGAGCGCGGGGCCGGGGCGATCGATTACCTGATCCGCTTCCTCGCCTTCAATATCGGGCCGACGCTCGTTCGCCTCGTCCTCGCCTCGATCGCGCTGGGCGTGGCCTATGATTACCGCCTCGCGCTGATCGCGGTGGCGACGATTGCGCTCTATGTCATCTGCACGGTCATCATCACCGAATGGCGCGTGCGCCAGCGCCGGCGGATGAACGAGGCCGACACGCACTTCCGCGCGACCTCGGTCGATATCCTGACCAATTTCGAGACGGTCAAATCCTTCGCCGCCGAGACGCGCGAGACCGGACGGTTCGACAAGGCGATGGGCGACTACAACGTCCACTATGTCGATACGGTCCGCAGCATGTACGTGCTGAACACCGTGCAGGCGCTGGTGATGAACCTCGGCCTGCTGGCCGTGATGGTGCTGTCGGCGCTGAACGTCATCGACGGCCGGATGCAGATCGGCGACCTCACCGCGGTCATGCTGATGCTGCTGTCGCTCTATGCGCCGCTGAATATCCTCGGCTGGGCCTGGCGCGAGATCAAGCAGGGGGCGGTGGACCTCGAGAAACTGCACGGCCTTCTTGCGATGGTGCCGGAAGTCGAGGACGTGCCGGATGCAAACGAGCTCGCAAAGCCGCAGGGCCGCGTGACCTTCGAGGGTGTGTCCTTCAACCATGAGGGCCGGTCCGTCGGTGTACAGAATATCAGCTTCGATGTTCCGGCCGGCGGCAAGATTGCCTTCGTCGGCACTTCGGGCGCAGGCAAGTCCACGCTGCTGAAACTGCTGTTCCGCT
Source organism: Hyphomonas sp. (assembly GCA_041744615.1). GTDB lineage: Bacteria > Pseudomonadota > Alphaproteobacteria > Caulobacterales > Hyphomonadaceae > Hyphomonas. The sequence continues at coordinate 2,540 of JBGTKN010000562.1, forward strand.
TCTACGATACCGATGGCGGCCGCGTGTTGATCGATGGGCAGGATGTGCGCACGGTGACGCAGGAATCGCTGCGCGCGGCGCTCGGCCTCGTGCCGCAGGATGTGGTTCTGTTCAACGACACGATCCGCAACAATATTGCCTATGCCCGGCCCGGCGCCACCGAAGAGGAAATCCGCGAGGCGGCGCGCGGCGCGCAGCTGCTGGATTTCATCGAAAGCCAGCCGGACGGCTGGAACACACGCGTCGGCGAACGCGGCCTGAAACTTTCGGGCGGCGAGAAACAGCGCGTCGGCAT
>JBGTKN010000563.1:0-6673 GCA_041744615.1 Hyphomonas sp.
GCCGGCGGCTTCGGCGGCGGCGGTATCGACCGAGGCGGTCTGCTGCTGCGCCGCGACGATGGCCTGCTGGGCCTGGTAGCGTTTCTGCGCCGGCTCCATGACGAAGATCTGGTAGATGAAAACGAACGCAATCATCGCCACGAGGGCGAGCAGGAAATTGCGCTGGTCTTCTTTTTCCATGGGACGTCTTCCGGGTGTCTGTGGGCGGTGCGCCAGGACGCGGCGCCGGGGGCATCAAATGCGCGCGAGGCTTATCAGCGCGCTTTCCATATCGTCAAACAATCGGGACCAGCCGACTTCAAGGGTCGCCTCGCGGGCGATGAAGACGTAGTCCCAGCCTGGGCGGCCATATCGGGCCAGCAGGCGGCGGGAGGCCTCCCTGAGCCTGCGTTTGGCCCGGTTTCGCTCGACGGCGCCGCCGATCTTTTTTGTCGCGGTAAAGCCTTCCCCGACATGCAGGCCTGGCGTGTCTCCTGCCCGGGCGCGCGCCTGAACGACGACGGATTTGCGCCGTTCGGTGATCCCGTCACGCGCAAACGTGAATTCGCGCCGTTTCTTGAGGCGGCGCATTTCCGGGATTTCGGGAATTTCGGGGCCGGACATGATCGGCCTCCCGGTCGGCAGGCCGGTCAGGCCCGCTGGGGAAGGATCAGGCGGTCAGGGTCTTGCGACCCTTGGCGCGGCGGCGTGCCAGCACCTTGCGGCCGCTCTTCGTGCCCATACGCTCGCGGAAGCCATGGGTGCGCTTGCGGCGGAGGTTGCTCGGCTGGAAAGTGCGTTTCATGGGACTGCTCTGGGGCTTGGAACTTGGAAAACGGGGGCAATACAGGCGGGCAGCGACATGGTCAAGACGAAACAGGTGCAAATATTCGCCTGCCAGGCAGCCTGTATCACTGCCTCGTGAGATGCCGGAGGCGGCGGCGGAGGCTATGTGACCGGCAATCCCCCGAACCCGGAGCCACCGCATGCGCGCATCTGTCCTAAGCCTTGTTGTCCTGGCGGCGGCTCTTTTCCCGGCCTCCGGTTCGGCCGATACCATGCCGAAGCCTCAAGCGGAGACCCAGGTGCCTGCCGAACATGCCGACTGGACGCGACTGCTCAGGACCTATGTCAAAGACGGCTCAGACGGGATCACGCGCGTCGACTATGCCGGGCTTGCGGCGTCCGCAAGGGACCGCGCGGCACTGGACGCATACATCGCCCGGTTTGCCGAGGCGGACCTTTCGGCCAAGACAGATGCAAACTTCGCAGCCTGGGCGAACCTCTACAATGCCGTCACCGTGCGGCACATCGTTGAGCGCTACCCGGTGAAGTCCATCAAGGACGGGTACCTGACGGGCCCATGGAAAGACGTGAAGTTGCGTGCGGGCGGCAGCGAGGTTTCGCTGGACGCCATCGAGCATAAGATCCTGCGCAAGACCTGGGGCACGCCCGAGGTGCACTATGCGATCAACTGCGCGTCCTACAGCTGCCCCAACCTTCCGGCCAAGGCGTGGGAGGCCGCGAGCCTGAAGACGGATCTCGCCGCCGCGGCGCGCGCCTATGTCAATCACCCCCGCGGAGTGACCGTGACGTCCCGGGGACTGAAAGTTTCGGAAATCTACAAATGGTTCGAAACGGATTTCGGCGGGTCCAAGGCGTCGGTGACCGAACATCTCCTCGACCATGCCAAACCTGAGCTTGCCGCGAAAATCCGCGCCAATCCGAAAATCGTGCGCTACCAGTATGACTGGTCGCTCAATGATGCGGCGAAGTTGAAGAAGCCTGTGAAACCATGACCGATCGACCCACACCGCTCTGGCGCCGCCTCTGGCCTGTTGCCTTGATCGTGATCGCGCTGGCCGCCGCCTGGGCGAGCGGCGCGCACAAATACCTCTCGATCGACACGCTGCGCGAGCAGCAGGACGCGCTGCGCGCCTTTGTGGCCGAAAACACCGTGCTGGCCGTTGCGATCTACATAGCGGCCTATGCCACAGTAACAATCCTGATGCTGCCGGGCGCGCTGTGGGTCACCATCGCCGGCGGCTTCCTGTTCGGCCTCTGGGGCGGAACTGCGGCCACGGTTGTCGGCGCGACGCTTGGCGCGAGCATTCTCTTCCTCGCGGCCAGAAGCTCCGTAGGCAGCGCATTACGCGAACGCGCAGGTCCCTTTGTCCAGAAACTCGAGAAGGGCTTTCAGGAGGACGCAGTGTCCTACATGTTCGCACTGCGCTTCCTGCCCGTGGTGCCTTTTCCCGTTGCGAACATTGCGCCCGCGCTGTTCGGTGCGAAGTTCCGCGACTATGTGATCACAACGGCGCTGGGGATCGTGCCCGGCGTACTGGCCTATACCTGGATCGGCGCGGGGCTTGGCGCGACATTTGCGGCCGGACAAGAGCCGGATTTCGAGAGCATCGCGCGTAATCTCATCCCCGCAGTGATTGCCCTCGCGATTGTGTCCCTGCTGCCGGTTGCCTACAAGAAACTCTTTCCGAAGAAGGTGCCTGCGTGATGGCGGATGTCCGTACCCTGAAGGCTGATTTGTGCGTCATCGGGGCGGGCTCAGGCGGGCTGTCTGCAGCGGCAGGCGCGGCGATGCTCGGGCTCAAGGTTGTGTTGTTCGAGAAACACGAGATGGGCGGAGACTGTCTGAACTATGGCTGCGTACCCTCAAAGGCGCTGCTGTCCTGCGCAAAGGCGGCGCATGCACCGGCCGAGTCCGGAAAGTATGGCGTGACGCTGGGGCCGGCGACAGTCGACTGGAACGGCGTCAAGGCGCACATCCGCAAGACGATCGAGACGATTGCTCCTGTCGACAGCCAGGAACGTTTCGAGGGCCTCGGCTGTACAGTGATCCGCGAAGCGGCCAAGTTTGAGGACCGCGATACCGTAGTGTCCGACAGCACGCGTGTGAAGGCCCGCCGCATCATCGTGGCGACAGGCAGCCACGCCTTCATTCCGCCGATCCCGGGTCTTGCGGACCTGCCCTATCTCACCAACGAGACGATCTTTTCCCTGCCGGAATTCCCGCAGCACCTGGTCGTGCTGGGAGGCGGGCCCATCGGTCTGGAACTGGCGCAGGCCTTCGTCCGCTTGGGCGCTAAAGTTACTGTACTGGAGATGGGCCGTGCGCTCGCCCGCGCGGACGAGGTTCACGCAAAGATGGCCGTCGAAGCCCTTCGCGGAGAAGGTGTCACAATCCTCGAGGGGCACAAGGTTACCCGCGTGTCGGGCGACCCTGGGCGGGTCGCGGTGTACACCGAGGGACCGGAGGGTGAGACATCGGTTCACGGCTCGCACATTCTCGTGGCACTCGGCCGGCGCGCCGTGCTGGACGGACTGGACCTCGACACAGGCGGCGTCGCGCATACGCCGGCCGGCATAACGGTGGGCGAGACGCTCCGTTCAAGGAGCAATCCGCGGGTCTGGGCGTTGGGCGACGCGGCGGGACGCGAGCAGTTTACGCATGTGGCGGGCTGGCATGCCTCCGTCTTTATCCGGCGCGCTTTCTTCAAGCAGGGCAGCACGGCAGCGAGCCTGCCGGTACCGGCGGTGACCTATACCTCACCGGAGATTGCGCAGATCGGGCTTACCGAAGCGGAAGCGCGCACGAAGTTTGGCGACAGCGTGAAGACGTCAGCCTTCCCGTTCCATGACAATGACCGCGCCATCGCCGAGGGCCGCATGCTCGGCGAGGCCAAGCTTGTGCTGCTCAAGGGCAAGCTGGTCGGCGCATCGATTGCTGGGGACGGCGCCGGCGATATCCTGCAGCTCGTCTCGGTGGCCATGTCGAATGGCCTGAAGCTCACCGCGCTGACGAACTTCATCTCGCCCTATCCAACCCGCGCCGAAGTGGTGAAAAGGGCCGCATCGGCCCATTTCACGCCGAGCGTTTTCGGCAAACCGGCCCGGACGCTCGTCGGTCTGTTGCAGCGGATTCCCTGACCGGCCCCGTTCCCCTAACAGCGGATTTCGCCTAAGTCTAGCCGGGTGACCGCGCCCCCGCCCACCCCCGTTCAAACTTCGCCGACAGGCCTGCGGCGCTTCGCAGACAGCTTGGCGGCGCGGCTGTTCGCGCTTACGCTCGGCGCTATCCTGTTCACCGAGTTCCTGATTTTCATTCCCTCGGTGAGCGGCCTGCGCACGCAATGGCTGGAGGAACGCGTGGCCGCTGCGCGGATTGCAGCGCTGGCGCTTGATGCGGCGCCCTTGCGGGAAGTTTCGGACGAACTTTCAGAGAGCCTGCTCATGAAGGCCGAAGTGCTGGCGGTCGCCGAGATTGAAGATGACATGCACATCCAACTGCTCGCTCCAAGCGTGCCGATCGAAGGACCGATGCGCCTCGTGGATTTGAGGGAGTCAACCGCGATGGGGCGCTCTTTTGCCGCGATGCGGGAATACCTGGCGCCAGCGGGCGAAATCCTGATCGTTGTCGCCGAAGGATCGGCCGAAGGAAGGGTGATCGAGATCGTTCTGCCTCAGGCGCCCTTGAAGGCCAGCCTGGTACAGTTTGCCTGGCGGATCGCCGGACTTTCGCTGATCATTGCGCTCGTGGCCGCAGCGCTGATCTACGCGGTCCTCGACATGTTCGTCGTGCGGCCAATCAAGCGGGTTACGATCAGTGTGGAACAGTTCAGCCGGGACCCGGGCAGCTGGACGAGGCGCCTTTCGCCAACGAAGCGTCGCGACGAGATCGGCCGTGCACAGAATGCGCTGTCGGGCATGGAAGAAGCCGTGGCCGATGCCTTTCGCCAGCGCGCGCACCTGGCCGAGCTTGGGAGTGCCGTCGCCAAGATCAACCATGACCTGCGCAATTCACTCGCCTCGGCGCAGCTGGTGTCGGACGTGCTGGCCAAGTCGGAAGACCCGCGCGTGATGCGCGCTGCGCCGCGGCTTGAGCGGGCGCTGGAACGCGCCATCGAACTGGCGACGGCCACTCTGGATTATGGCAAGGCGGCCCCGCGCCCACCGAAACTGCAACCCGTCAGCCTGCGGATGGTCCTCAGGGAAGCCGCCGATGAAGCGCTGAACGGTGGCGGGGCCGAACTCGATATCAACGTTCCGGCAGACTTCGTGTTCGAGTGCGATCCTGACCATCTGCACCGCATCGCTTCCAATCTTGTGCGCAACGCTGCCGAGGCAATGGCGCAAGCGGCAGGCCAGACGCCCCGCATCCTAATTGCGCTCGAAAAAGGCGCTCTCGTCTTTCGCGACAATGGCCCCGGGCTGCCGGGCACGGCGCAGGAAAACCTTTTCAAGCCGTTTGCCGGATCGTCGCGCGTAAACGGAACGGGCCTCGGCCTCGTGATTGCGCATGAATTGTCGAGCGCGCTCGGCGGGGAGCTCTCGCTGCTGGAAACCGGTTCTAGTGGCACAGCCTTTCGCCTTGCGCTGCCGGGCCTTCCGGCATGACAACCTATGTGCCGCCCGAGGCGCAGCTGATCGTGGTTCATGCAGATGCCAGCCTCATCGTCATCGACAAGCCCGCGGGACTTCTGTCCGTACCTGGACGAGGGGCGGACAAGGCAGATTGTGCACTCACCCGCCTGCAGGCCGCTTTTCCGGATGCCCTGACCGTGCACCGGCTCGACATGGCGACCAGCGGTCTCCTCCTGTTCGCGCGCAACAAAGAGACGCAGCGGGCGCTCTCCGGACAGTTCGCGCGCGGCGAGATCGAGAAGCGCTATGTCGCGGATGTCTGGGGCGCGCCGCAGCCAGCTTCCGGCATTATCAGCTTGCCGCTGATCACGGACTGGCCGAGGCGGCCATTGCAGAAGGTCGATTGGGAAACCGGAAAGCCGAGTGTCACGCGATATGAAACTTCGTCCATTTCCGGCTCGACTGCCCGCATCTTGCTTACCCCGCTGACCGGCCGGTCGCACCAGTTGCGGGTTCACCTGGCCGCGATCGGCCATCCGATCCTCGGCGACGAATTCTATGCTCACCCCGACGCCGAGGCCGCCCGCGCCCGGCTGACCCTGCATGCGGCGTCGCTCAGCCTTCTCCATCCAGCGACGGGCGCGTGGGTTACGTTCGGCTCTGCGTGTCCATTCTGAACCGGGGTTGACGGGCTGTGGCAACGACATATATTGAATATCGATAATAATTGAAGTTGCCGAGGAGTCTGAAATGCACGCTGAACTTGTCCGGGTGGCGCTGCACGAAGTGGACATCAAGATTGTCTCCGGCGACCGGATGCATGTGCTGCAATGGCGGCGCAACCTGCTCTGGGATGAAGTCCTTCTCGACGGGAAACGCCAGGCTTCCAGTCACGGATTGCTCGGCAGGGAGAAAGTCTACGGCCTTGTGTTCGGTCGAAGCGAAGACGGCCAGGGCGGACATCAGGTCATGCTGATCCTCGATCCGGCGCAGTCCTATGACTGGTCGCACGCGGGCGAACGTATCCGGGGCGTGCGCCTGGAAGGCGTAGACGGTCCGCTGGTATCCTTCGGCACGCTCGACGCTAAAGCCCTCACCAAGCCGGCGACCTTTGCCGACTGGATGAAGAAATCAATGGGACTCGACTGGGGCAGCGAAGACGGCCGCCGGCCGAACTAGGTAGCATACTCATAAACATCTAGCGGCCTCGGCTGGAAAGTGATTCATTTCCTCAAAGGAGATTGATCATGGCGCGCTACGATTTGACGGATTTCGAGTGGAAAGTCATACAGCCGCTGCTTCCGAACAAGCCGCG
>JBGTKN010000564.1:0-5270 GCA_041744615.1 Hyphomonas sp.
GCCGATCCCAGGGTGCGCGGTGCGGTGCTTGATTGTGCGTACCACCGGATTGAGCCTGACCTTGCCGATGAGGATATTGCCTGGATCGAGCCGCGCGGCCAAACCCGCCCATTCAGCGGGCGCCTTGAGTGCAACCTTCATGTAAAGATCATCGCGCCCGAAAGCGTCAGTCGCTTCGAGGATTTCGGGCGCCGCCCGAATGGCGTCATCGAGCGCCGCGCGCTGGCGGTGGCCTTCGGGCAGGAGCGTTACGCCAACGAAGTAGGTCCTCCACGGCGCGCACATCTGCTCATCAACTATCGGAATATAGCCGCGAATGACGCCGCTCGCTTCAAGCCGCCTGACCCGATCGCGGCACGGGCTCGGCGTCAGGCCGACACGCCGGGCGAGCTCTTCATTGGAAATACTCGCGTCGTCGCACAGCACAGCGAGGATCGCCCGGTCGAGTTCATCGAGCCGGTCGCCCATGGGACTGAAAAGGTCTTTCGTCATTAGGGGCTGGCTCCTAGGCAGCTGGGTGGGGTCAGACGATTACTGCACTTTTCGCACGCGCCGAGTCTCGTCGCATACGTGTTGGGTCAGCGAACCCCGCGGGGTTGCGGCTGCTCGGCTAAGTAGCAAGGAAAGGGTGATTCGGGGATAGGGTTCAACCTGGCGGCACCGTTTGCCAGGAATTCAATTCTGACGCAGCGCTTGCTTGTCCAGGATCGATGCCCCGATTGCTTGGCCATCTTATGCGTGCGTTGATTACGGCGTCGGCAGGGCTCACTTTGCTTTCCCTTACGGCGGTGCGGGCGGGTGATGTCGTTCTGTTCAACAACAGCCCGTCGATGTCGGAGCGGATTTATGTCCGCAGCGACAAACCAGTATCGCGGGGCGCTGTTTTGACAGTGCGGGCGGAAGACGTTGCGCCTGGTATCGGAAAGGCACGTGACTTTGCCGGAGATCGTGGACGGTTCCTGAAGCGCGTGGCAGGGCTCGGCAGTGATCATGTGTGTGCGCAAGGCAACGATGTCTCGCTGGACGGCCGAACCCTTTCGCTGCGCAAGATGGCGGACGCAAGCGGCAATGCGCGGCCAGCCTGGACCGGCTGGCGTCAGTTCGGGCGTGGCGAAGTCATTTTACTCGGCGACGGCGCCGGTAATTTTGATCCGCTACCGCATCGGTCAGGGCCGCCTCGCACGCGAGCGGATGATCACGCTGGGCAAGGCGGGAAGTCTGCGCTGCGAAGCAGCGCGCCAGAAGGCGAAGGACTTCCGGTCCGAAGCCCGGATCGGTCTTGACCCGGAAGCGGAACGCCGGCGCGACGAGCTCGGCATCATGGAAGTCTCTGCACTGATCGAAATGTGGGGAAAGGTAGCTGCGCCGTTCAACCGGCGCATCGGTGCGCCGCGAAAGGCGACCCGGTACAATGACGATATTCGGCTCCTGCGCGTGCACGTGAACCCTATCGGCCGCAAGCTGCCGATCACGAGCGTGAAGAAGCACGAGATCGTCCGGCTGCGCGATGGGATTGCAACCGGCGTGACCGCGATGAAGGTCAAAACGAAGGCGCGCGGCATTCAGGAAGTGAAGGGCGGCATAGGCACGGCGCGGCGGACGATCGCCATGCTGAAGAGTGTCTTCGCCTACGCCATCGATCTGGAATTCCTGGAGAAGAACCCCTGCCTCGGGGTTCGCATTCCACCGGGTGTCCAGCGCGAGCGCTACCTCACCCAGGCCGAAGCTCAGCGCCTCGGCGATGCCTTGTCGGGGTTAGAGACACGCGGCGACCCGCAAGGGGCGATACGGGTGATCCGGCTCCTGTCACTCACCGGCGCACGCCGGGGCGAGATCCTTGAACTGAAATGGTCGGAGATCGATTTCGAGCGCGGCTTTCTCCGGCTCGATGCGACAAAGTCCGGCAAGTCGATCCGTCCGATTTCCGGGGCTGCCCAGCGACTACTTGCGGAAGCGCCGCGCGCGCATCCCGTCTGGGTCTTCCCGAATGCGAAGGGCACGGGACCCTACGAGGGCCTGCCGAAAATCTAGCGCGAGGTGCGCGCCGCCGCCGGGCTCGCTGATTTCCGGATACATGACTTGCGGCACAGCTTTGCGAGCCTCGGCGCCGCCAATGGTCTGTCGCTGACTGGTCTGTCATGAGAGGATTCGGGCGAGCGGGACGAGTCTTGATATGAATGTTCGATTTTGCAGACAGCCCGGGCCTTTAAAGGGGCATCTGTACTATTAAAGTACGAGCGGTTATCCTTTAATAACGCTTCGTCGCTATTAAAGGATGCAGGATGACAGCTCCAGACGATTCCGGCCGCAAAGGCAAATGGGTGACGAGTACCGTCATAGGCGAGACCGTGCGCGCCTTCCTGCCGAAGGACCTGCCACCTCGGCCGCCGATCGACATGTCTGGCCTGTCTGTTTTAGCCAGTGAGGCCATGCTGGCGCTCGGCCGCCTGGACGGTGTCCGGAGCGTTGCGCCCGACACCTCGCTTTTTCTCTACATGTATGTGCGCAAGGAAGCGCTTCTTTCCTCCCAGATCGAGGGCACACAGTCTTCGCTGTCAGATCTCCTGCTTTACGAGGACGAGGCCGCCCCCGGTGTGCCGCTCGATGATGTCGAGGAAGTCTCGACCTATGTCGCAGCGCTCACGCATGGGGTTGAGCGTATGCGCGGCGGGTTTCCGCTGTCGCTCCGCCTGCTGAAGGAAATGCACGGCATACTCCTGTCGTCGGGCAGGGGCAGCACCAAGCAGCCGGGCGAGTTCCGGCGTTCGCAGAACTGGATCGGCGGAACACGGCCCGGCAATGCTTTGTTCGTGCCGCCGCCGCCCCAGAACGTGCTCGATCTCATGAGCAATCTTGAAGCCTTCCTGCATGAAACGGACTCGGGCCTGCCGCCGCTCATCAAGGCGGGCCTCGCGCATGTTCAGTTCGAGACGATCCACCCGTTCCTGGATGGCAACGGCCGGCTCGGTCGGCTCCTGATCACGCTGTACCTTTGCGAACAGGGGATCCTCGACGAGCCGCTCCTCTATCTTAGCCTCTGCCTGAAATCCCACCGGGCGACGTATTACGCGCTGCTTCAGGAAGTTCGCGAGCACGGCCGTTGGGAGACCTGGCTTGAATTCTTCCTGACCGGCGTCCGGGATGTTGCCCGCCAGGCGCATGAAGCCGCGCGGTCCATTTCAGCAATCTTTGCTGAAGATGCCGCACTGATTGCGGGGCTTGGGCGGGGTGCGCCAGGAGCGCAGGGACTGCATGCGGTTCTTCAGAGGCGTCCGCTCCTGACGATCGGCAGAGCAGCTGAGTTGTCAGGCGTTACGTTCCCGACGGCGACGGCTGCCCTGAACCGTCTAATGGGTCTCGGCATCGTCGAAGAAATCACGGGTAACGCGCGTGGGCGTGTCTTTGTCTACCGCCGGTATCTGTCATTGCTCGACGCGGGCACAGAACCACTTTGACCAACAATCAAGTGCGTCCTCGTGGCGCTGAATTTCTAAGGAGTGCCCCGGCCTCCTGCGAGCCAGATCGAGCCTTCTTCCGCCTCAACAACTCTTCCCACAGTCAGGTGGGCGGACGGTGCTTGTGCCAGAGCGCGGTCGCCGCGCAAGGGGGCGGGGGTATGACCGATCTAAACCGTCCGTAGGCCTCCTACCTAAAGCACCCCTTGCGCGGCGCCCTCTGCGCTCCGGCCAAGCACCTCCTCGCCGCCCACCCGACTGACGGGAAAAGAACGGGCGGGAAGGAGACAGACATGACTGACCAACCCATTACCGTTGCACCCCTTGGAACTGCTGGCGCGCCAACCCTTCAGGACCGGCCACGCATCTACGTTGCCTGCCTTGCCGCCTACAATAATGGCTGCCTGCACGGGCGCTGGATCGATGCCACCACGCCGGACGAGATTGCGGCAGAGGTCCGCGTCCTGCTGGCGGCGAGCCCGGAGCCGGACGCGGAAGAGCACGCGATCCACGATTACGAAGGCTTCGAAGGCGCGCACCTTTCCGAATACGCCTCGTTCGAGACCGTGTGCGAGCTTGCCGAGTTCATCGGCGAGCATGGCGAGCTTGCTGCGCGCATCTACCAGCATTGCGGCGATGACCTTGAACAGGCGCGCGCCGCGTTCGAGGACTATGCGGGCGAATACCGCAGCGCCGCGGACTTCGCCGAGGAACTGCACGACGATACCGGCGCCGCCATCCCGGAAAGCCTGCGCTACTACATCGACTGGCAGGCCCTCGCCCGTGACATGGCGCTGAACGGCGAGATCATGGTGTTCCAGACGGGCTTCGACGAAGTCCACATCTTCTGGTCGCGGTGAGGGGCGAGGAGGAAAAGAAAAATGTCCAGTGAACATTTTTCCCGACGAGCCGCCATGACACCCGAAACCACCAAGCACCGGTTCACGCTCGAAGAACTGCAGCAGGCGGACGACTGGTCGGAAGGCTTCTGCCTTGCCTGCCGTGCGCCGCGTGATGGCTGCGAGCCGGACGCGAGCGGCTATGAATGCGACGAATGCGGCGAGCCTGCCGTCTACGGCCCGCACTGGATCGCCATTGCAGGCCTGTTCGCGGAGGGCGACGCATGAAGTTCGCCCAAGGATTCCAATCCTATGTCTGCCCCGGCGACAGCATCACATGCGAGGCCGGACCCTTCACCGTCCTGGCGCAGGTCGTTATCGACGATTGTCCGGATAGTCCGGACCAGCGCCAGGACGGTTTCTGGCCGTCGCTGTATATTGGCGCGCCCGGGTTCATCGGGCCCGGGCCAAACCATCGGCAACGTTTGGCTGACGCGCAGGCGAAGGCCGAAACCGTCATGGAAGGCTGGCGCAAGGGCGACTGGTTCTATTGCGGGATCGTGCTCAGGGTTTCGCTCGAGGGCGTAGACCTCGCGCCGACCGCCGCAGCCTTGTTTGGCATCGAGGCCAATTATCCCGGTACGGATAACAGCTGCCTGACGGACGTCGCGAACGAACTCCTCCCCGAGGCCGTCGCCGCAGCGCGTGAGACGCTCGCCCGACTAGTCAGCCATGCCGATACTCTGGAGGGCGCGTGATGCCCGACATCTTCGAACAGCTTCTAGGCCCGCGCCCCTCGCTGACGCTCGACATCGAGCAGGGCTTTGTCACGGCCATCTGGGTGGAAGGCCGCTGCCCGAATGTGACGATCCGGGATTTCGATCTCGGCGCCAGCGCCGCCGATGCCTCGCTCGACATCTTCGGTGCGCCCTACGTGCCGATCAACTGGCACCTGCCGCCTTGGCGGCTGGGCCTC
>JBGTKN010000565.1:0-3176 GCA_041744615.1 Hyphomonas sp.
TTCATCGTGACCGATGCGGGCATCAAGGCGTCCGGCATTCTGGCCAAGGTCGAGGACGCACTCGGCGTGGCGCCGGCGGGCGTGTTTGCCGAGACGGTCTCGAATCCGACCGAAACTCAGACGAAGTTGGCGACCAAGCTCTACAAGGACTCCGGCGCGGACGGCATCATTGCGGTGGGCGGCGGTTCCTCAATGGACCATGCCAAGGCGATTGGCCTTCTGGCCTCGCACAGCGAGCCGCTGGAGACTTATGCGGCGATCATCGGCGGCGCCAAGAAGATCGGCAAGATTCCACCGCTGATCGCGATACCGACCACAGCCGGTACCGGCTCGGAAGTCTCGGTCGGCATGGTCATCATCATGGAGAACGGCCGCAAGGAAACCTTTGCGTCGCCGAACCTGATCCCCGTGGTCGCGCTCTGCGATCCCGACCTGACGCTCGGCCTGCCAGCGGGTCTCACCGCCGCGACGGGCATGGACGCGCTGACGCATTGCATCGAAGCGGTGCTGACGCCGTCGATCAATCCGCCTGCGGAAGGTATCGGCTATGACGGCGCGCAGCGCGCCTTCGGGCAGGGCATGCTGGTGCGCGCCGTCAAGGACGGCTCGGACTCCGAAGCCCGCTGGCACATGATGATGGCGAGCTATGAGGGCGCGCTGGCCTTCGTAAAGGGCCTGGGCGGTGTGCATGCGCTGAGCCATGCGGCCGGTCGGCTGGAGCAGAAGAAGCTGCACCACGGCACCCTGAACGCCGTGTTTCTTCCGCACATCCTGCGCTTCCATGAAGGCGCGGCGGACGCGAAGTATGTCCGTCTGCGGCAGGCCATGGGCCTGAAACCGGGTGCTGACCTAGCGGACGCGATCCAGGACCTGAACAACGCGATCGGCATTCCGAAGAACCTGGCGGCCATGGGTCTTGCGGCTTCCGACGCCCCGGGCATTGTCGACTACGCGCTCAAGGATCTCGCCCACTTCGGTAACCCGCGCCCGATGAGCGCCGACGACTATGCGAAAGTCTATGAAACAGCGCTCAGCTAGTTTGGATGCCTATTCGGCTTCGAGAACCGGAAGGCCGAGCGCCTGTTCGATATCCGCCCAGCCGACGACCTTGAAATTCTGATCCTGGCCGGATCTGGGGTTGCCGTCATCCTGCACGGTCAGGATGCCGCGCGGAAAGCCAGGCAGCGCGCCGGAGAAGACGTCCAGACCGTCCGTATGCGTCACCGCGTCGATGCCGAGCGCCGCGTTCTCGCCAATCGAGAAGCTGCCCATCGGGGTGTGCGGCAACTTGCGGTCGTACACAACGAACCGGTTAGCCGACTGCGCCGAGACGACCAGCCAGCCTGCGCCGTTCTTGCCGCGCCAGAGCGAGATACCCTCGACATCCGCCACAAGCCCTGGCGCGCCGCCGACCACATCGATCGGTTGCGGCGCAGGCGATTCCTCGCGGTAGGCAAGCTTCCAGAGTCCATGATTCTCTTCGCCAATGAACAGAAGGCCTTGCGTCTCGTCAAACACGCAGCCTTCCAGTTGCGTGGCGAGCTTCACCGTCTTTACGATCTGGCCGCTCAGTTCCGACGGGCTGGCCGACACCGCCCAGATTTCCACCGTTCCGTCCTTGTACGTCACGCCGGCATAATCGCGTCCGTCTTCGCGGGCCGAGCAGATGCCGTATGGCTCGAGCTTGCCAGTTGGCACGTCGCCGCGGTGCGTGACGGCGCCGGTGGCACGGTCAATCAGAAAGACCGAAATTGCATGCACCTGGTCGTTGCTGGCGAAGGCCAAATCATAAGGGCGATCAGCAGACTGACGAATATCGACATTATTGATCAGGCCGATCGGCAGGCGGACCGCTTCGGTACCGTCGAGATTGTAGACGACCAGCCCCTCCTGCTTGTTGGTGCCGAGAATGAGCGATTTCGAGGCGTCGCCTGGGTGGCGCCACAGTGCTGGATCGTCGGCGGCATCGCCGCGCGCGCCGGCCGGAGCGGTTTCCATGGCCGCCATCACGACGACCTGACCCTCAATCACCGGCGGAGCCGATACGCAACCGGCGAGGAGAGCGAAAGCGGCGGCAGAAACAAACCGGGCAGGGCGCGGCAAGGGCGGTATCCTTTGAAATGCGATCGTTCAGCGCGGTGAAACGGAGCGATGATTGAAGCTGAACGTGGCTTCGGTGACCGGACGGCCAGACATGTCGGCGGGCGTCGAGAGCACCTGCACGGTCATGTCGTCCTGGCTCAGTTCCAGATGCATGAAGCCCCAGACACTGCCTTTCGAGAAGGGGTTTGTGAGGCCGGGATTGGCGGCCAACTGGTTCGCGATGAATTGCGGATGGTTGGGGCGGTACTTTGAGCCTGCGCCGGAGACCAGCAGAGGTAGGGGTGGGCGGCCCGTAATCCCTTCGCTGCGGCAATCGTCAGCATAGACTTCAAGCATGTGATCATCGCCCGAAATGTAGGCGTCTGCATGCTGGCAGACCGCGCTCATGTAAAGCGCGCGTAAGGAATGCGCCTTTTCGAACTTGCTGCCGCCGCCCGACCAGAGAGCGTGGTGACCAATCACGATCTTCCAGCGCGCCTTCGAGTCGGCCAGGGATTGGCCGAGCCACTCGACCATCCGTCTTTCCCCGTCCGTCGCCGGCTTTACGAAATCATCCCAGATTTCCATCTCGCCAGTCCGGACCTCCCGTCCCTCCGCATCGAGATTGTCGACATGTACCGTCGTGCTGGCGAGCAGCATTTCCGTGTCCACGACGAAAAGTTCGACAAAGCCTTCGTGGCCCGCCGGCACAGCGCGGTAGAAGAAGTCCGGCATCGTGAAATTGGGATGGTCCTGGAAGTACTTCATCTGCGCGGCGGTTGCTTCGCGGGAGATGTGCCAGTCATGGTTACCCATCATCGCATAGATCGTGAAATCCGGCACGCCTTCGCCGAGTGCTCCGTACGGCCGGTCGAGCATGTCATAGAACCGGCGCTCGTCACTGATCCCGTCAGCGCCGAGGGTAGCACCGTCGGGATAGATGTTGTCGCCTACCATCGCCGCGAAATCGCAGCCGAGTGTCCGGCAGGTTTCCTCCGCTGCGAACGCGACGGGATACATGCCGCTCGCTTCGATGAAGCCGCCGAGCGCCGATTCGAATACCCAGGGCGTCGGGGTGAAGCCGGTCATGTTCG
>JBGTKN010000566.1:0-2831 GCA_041744615.1 Hyphomonas sp.
TCGCACTGGGTTCCGGCGCCACCTGGCTGCTCTGGGCCGCGCTCGCTGCGTCAGCTGTCGGCGATGCTTTCCTGGCGGGCAAACCCGACCGCTGGCTGCTGCCCGGCATGGCGGCGTTTTTCGTCGCGCACGTCTTCTACGGGATCCTGTTCTGGCAAGTCGGCGACGGCGCGGGCTGGAGCTGGCCGGTCAAGATCGGCCAGGCCGCACTCGTCATCAGCGGCGTGTTCTACATCCGTTGGCTCGTGCCGTGGACCGGGCCAACGATGCGCTTGCCGGTGATCCTGTATGGCGCCGTTATCCTTATGATGGGGGCGGCCGCAATTGCGTTGCCACAAGCCTATTGGCTCGTCTCCGTCGGGGCGCTGATGTTCATCGCCTCGGACTCCGTCCTCGCCTACCAGCTCTTCTGCCGCGCGGCAGACGCGCCGCCACAGAAGCTGGCATCCTATGCCGTCTGGTTCCTGTATTTCTTCGGACAGGCGGCGATCACCATCGGCCTGATCCTGCCGCACACCTAGAACGGCTTGTCGCCGTTCACCGTCGCGCGCCGCATGTGCCGCCTTTGCCCCGGGTAGTCGTTCAGGGCATAATGCCAGGTGCAGCGATTGTCCCACATCGTCACATCGCCCGCCTGCCAGCGCACGCGGCAAGTGAAGCGCTCCTCGCGGGAATGGTTGAACAGGTGGTCGAGCAGCGGCTTGCTGTCTCGTCTCGACCAGCCGGCAAAGCGCAGCGTGAAAGCCGGGTTCACGTAAAGGCCCTTGCGTCCGGTCTCCGGATGCGTGCGCACCACAGGATGCTCGTATTCCGGTGCATCCGCAGCCACGGCCGAATCCATCGACTTGCGCGTCTGAGCTGAAATTCCGTGTACCCCGTATTCGCGGCTCGCCGAGTGCACGGCCTTCAGCCCCGCAAGCGTTTCCTTCAAGCCCGGCGACAGTGCATCAAACGCTGCCTGCTGGTCGGCAAACAGCGTGTCCCCGCCATAAGGCGGTACTTCGATGGCATGCAGGATGGAGCCGAGGGCCGGGACTTCCTCAAAGCTCATGTCGGTATGCCATCCGCCCCCGAAATTCACCTTGTCCTCTTTCTCCTTGATGATTTCCATCAGCTCCGGATGCCCGGCCATGCCTTTCACATAGGGGTGGATGTTCAGCGTGCCGAAGCGGAGGCCGAAGGCCTTGTGCTGGTCCGGCTGCAGGCTCTTCTGGCCGCGCATCACGATGACCTTGTGGTCGAGGAAGGCCTGGTGGACCTGATCGAACACGGCGTTCGACAGGCCGGATTGCAGCTCGAGGCCGAAGATTTCAGCGCCCAGCGTGCCGGACAGGGGAACGATTTCGAGGTTCATGGGCAAACAGAAGCACCGCGCCGGGCACCGCGCAAGACGAGGCTGCGTTGAGAGAAACTGAACGCTGTCCCGCAGCCGCTTCCAGGTGCGCAAGACGGAACGAAGCCATGCCCGGGCCGTTATCTTCGCCGGGAGCCTATCTCACGCCCCGGACTTTCCGCATGCCCTTGGCCACACTCATCGGATACACCGCCGCCACCTTCTCGATGGTGAGCTTTGCGCCGCAGGCGTGGAAAGTGATCCGCTCCGGCGATACGCGCAGCATCTCGCTGATCACCTACCTCGTGACGGTCGCCGGATTTGCCCTCTGGCTGACCTTCGGCCTGCTGAAGTCCGAATGGCCGCTGGTCGTCTCCAATTCCGTCTGCCTGTGCCTTTCCGGTCTCATCCTGATCATGAAACTCCTGCCGCAGAAGCAAAAGGATGCCGTGCGCGATCACATCGCTCCGCAATGAGGTCTCAGCCAGCCTGGAACAGGTCCCAGTCCGGGTCGGGCTTTCCACGAGCCCAGCCGGTGACAATGTCGGCTGCTACCTGGCTGAACGTGATCCCGTTGCCGCCGCAGCCGAGGATGGCGAGACAGTTGGGCAGGCCCTCGACCGGCTCGAAGAGCGGCAGGCCCGTCGGGCTTTCGGCAAAGGCGCCGGCCCAGGCATAGTCGACGCGCAGGTCGCGCCCCGGAAGCAGCATGTTCAGCGCCGCCAGGATCTTCTGCGCCTTCGCCGGTATCGCCGCATCGCGCCGGTCGGCGTCCGACAGGCCGGAATCCTCCCCGCCCGCGACGATCCGGTTGTCGGCAGTGGAACGCAAGTACAGATAGGGATCGGCCGCTTCCCAGATCAGGCACCGTGTCGGCCAGAAGGCGTCCCGGGGCAGGGGCTGGGTGGCGATCGCCCAGGACGAGGTGATCTTGAACTGGTCACGCGGCAGGCCGTCCACCACTTCATAGCCGGTGGCAAACACGGCGCGGCGGCAATCGATCACGCCGCCCTCGCCGGTCGTCAGCCGGACCGATTTCGGCCCCGCCTGCACGCCAACCAATTCGTGCTGACTGTAGACGCGGCAACCAAGCTGCTGGGCCGCGCGCAGGCAGCCGGCGGACAGCTGCGCCGGGTTGAGATCACCGGCGCCGCCGGACACGATTGCGCCTGTCCGGTCGATCCCATATCGGTCCCGAAGCTCCGCCGCCGACAGATACGTCGACGGCAGGCCGATCCTTGCGCGGTGGGCAGCCTCCGTCTGCAATCCGCGATACCCCATTTCGGACCCGGCGAGGTAGAGCGCGTCACGGTCTTTCCAGGCAGCCCGGATGCCCGTATCCCGGATCAGTTTCCTCAGGGCGCCGACGGCGGAGAAGGAGCGCAGATAGGCGCGCTCGGCGTCCCGCTCGCCGATCTGCTCTGCGAGCCGCGTGAGGGGCGTGTCGATCTCGAACTGTATCATCGCGGTGCTGGCCACCGTGCTGCCGCTACCCGGC
>JBGTKN010000567.1:0-1818 GCA_041744615.1 Hyphomonas sp.
GTGCGCTCGGAGATCAGCTCCGCTTCGGCGCGGCGCGTGCCCGCGAGCTGCGCAGCGGCCAGCGGCGCGATCAGCGCAAGGCTCGCCAAGGCAGCCATGAGCACACGGTAGGCGCGGAGCATCAATCTGTTTCCCTGCCAAACAAGTCCTTGTCCTGCATATGCGACGGACAGGCCAGCGGGGAAACCCCAATCGCCTCTTCGTGATGCCGCACCCGGGGCTCCAACGCGAAACGGCCCTCCACTCGGGAGGGCCGTTCTGGCCGGGAGGTTGATGCTTTTCCCGGGCGATGCCCGTCAGGCGGCAGCCTGGCCCGGCGGGGGCGTGCGGACGGCGCGCTGGATCACTTTCGACCAGTTCAGAAGCGAGACGAGGTGCGCATAGCAGGCGCCGAGGGCGCCATTGTTGCGCAACTCGAGATATTTCTCGGGCGGCAGTGCATTGAGGCGTTCTTCGGAGATCGCCCAGTAGTCAGCGACCTTCTGCTGCGGGCCGACTTCGCGGCCTTGCGGGTCGCGCGGCTGGAACGCAACGGTCTTCTGCTCGAACAGGTCCATGGCGCTGATCATGCCGACGAAGTCGAGCGTGGCGCGGCGCTGGCGCTCGAACTCCTTGCAGAATTCGACGGCGTCCTGCGTGAACTTGCTGGGCTGGCCATTCTCGAAGAACGGCACGTCGGGCTGGTTCGAAACCATCGGCGCAGCGCGGTCAACGCACAGCAGGAGCCGCTCTGAGCCTTCATCGGCAGCAAACACGAACGGATAGCGGCGCACGAACGCGGGAATGTAATAATCCTCGAACACAAAGCCGTTGTCGTCGACGAACAGGTTCTGGCCCTGACGTACACCCATCACGGCGACCGGCGTGCGCTCATCGCCAACAAAGATGATCGGATAGGACGCCGCCGCGACCCCGAACTCCGTGACCGTCACCGGCACGGCGTGCGCTTCGCGAAGGAAGGCAAAAGGCTGGGCCACCTGCTTCACGCCAAGCCCGCCATGGTTCTCGGCAGACAGCGGTTGCGGTTGCTTGTAGAACAGGACTTGTCCGGTGATCGGCGGCACTCCGCCCGCAGTGTTTGACATGGTCACGGTGGCAGGACTCCTCAGATTTGGCGGGAGCGATACCGGAAATATAGTCTGGCCACAACTCCCGAAACGGTCTCAATTGCAGTGCCTTTCCCGTGAAAAATCCGTCATGCGCCAACACCTTCGAACACTTCGCCCCTTCCTCACCACAAGCCTCGGCGCGCTCGTGGCGCTTGGTCTCCTGGCAGCCTGCTCGGGCACGGCTGATCCGGAAGGCACACCCCGCCGGATTGCCCGTCAGGTCGAGCAGACTCTTAACACCGTCGCTCAGAACGAACTCGTCCGCGACCCGGAACTGGCCACCCAGCTGGGCCTGTCGCCGGACGCTGCCGGCTATCCCTTTGGCCGCTTCCTCACCGACCGGTCGCAGGCAGCCTTCGAACGCGCCCGCCTCGAGCGTCTCGAAACGCTTGACGTCCTCGTCCGCACCGCACGCCCCGCCCCTGGCAGCGCGCTTGCCCGCAATCTCGACACGGTCATCGCCGCCCATGAAGCCGCCGAAGCAATCCTCGTGTCCGGTCATGGCACGGGCGATCTGTCGGCTTTCTATCCCTACGTCGCCGACCATACGAGAGGCGCCTATCTCGATGTGCCCGAGCTGCTCGTGCGGCGTCAGCCGGTCGAGACGCCGGCCGATATCGAAGCCTTCCTGGCGCGCGTCTCGCAGCTACCGGGCGCAATTGATGATGACCGCCGCCGCCTCGACGCCGATTCCCGCGCCGGAGTGGTG
>JBGTKN010000568.1:0-3600 GCA_041744615.1 Hyphomonas sp.
TCGCCAGCGCGCCGATGATTGTAGACAGGATGGTGGCGCCAAGGCGGTCGGCAAAGGGGCTTTCGCCGACCAGATTGTAGAGCAGGCTGATCACGCCCGCGCACACCGCGCCGATTCCGGCGGGGAGCAGCCAGGCTTGCCGTCCGTTCAGTTCCAGCGTCGCAAAGCCGTAGACCAGCAAGGTACACGGCAGGCCGAACCAGACGACGCGCCCCCACATCATCAGCTGGTCGTCTTCCACGCCCTGGAAGGCGAGACTGGCGAACAGCCAGAGCATAGCCACCAGCGTTACCATCCCGCTGCGCCAGGCGAGGCCGCCGGATACCGCAAGGCCGACGACTGCGCCCATGATGAATTCCATCGTCATCGGATAGAAGATAAGCCCGGTCAAATCGGCGGCGTAGGGTTTGGTCAGGCCGGTGAAGGAGCCGGCGATCAGCATCGCGCCCCAGGCCAGAAGGCCCCAGTGCCAGAAGCTCCGGGGCATCAGCATGAAGAAGGTGAAGACGAGGTAGAAATACATCTCGTGCACCAGGGTCCAGCCGACGCCGAGTACAGGATGGGCATTCTGCGGAGCGAGCAGGAAGGACTTGATCATGTACGGAACGAGCGGCTCGCCCTGGCTGACGCGCTCCCATCCGGCCCCGTAGCCGAGTTCGTTGTAGAGGACGAACATCGCCGTCATCACGCCGGCAAAGACCCACCAGAGTGGATAGATCCGGGTGACGCGCGCGAACAGGAAATCGAGCGCCGATTTCAGGCCAGCCTTCAGGCCGGTGGTGACATGCACCATGATGAAGCCGGAGATCACGAAGAACAGGTCAACCCCGGCATAGCCGTTGGTCACGAAACCGTTGAGAAAGGGCGCCTCGGTGAGGCCGTTATTCCCGATCGCGAGGGCTTCCATCGCGCGGATGTGATAGATCACTACGAGTAGCGCCGCGAAACCGCGGAGGATCTGGATGGACTGTAATTTCACGCAGTCCTCACGCCCGCTTGCCGCGACTGGCTACAAATAGTTACCCAAGTGTAGCAACCGGGCAACGGTCCTGCCAGAGTTTCGACACAGGTCATGCGTTACTCTGGTGCTACCGTAGAAAGAACCCATATCACAGCCGATGCCTGACGATCCCAGACCCCAGCCGCCCCAAACGGAGTTCTCCCCGCCGATGACCATCAACGTTCTTCGGCAAGGGGTGAATGTGGCCGTGCGTCAGGTTCTGGCGCTGACGGGCCTTGTTCTGATCATGCTCGCCGTGCCCGTGGCCTTTGCCACCCCGTTCATTCCTGTCGGTCTGCCGATGGCTATCGTCGGTGTGGTCCTTCTGGGCCGCAACGCGGTCTGGGGCCGCCGCTGGATGGAAAGCGTTCTGACCCGCCATCCGCGCATCGAGAAAATGGCACCGAACTGGCTGATGAAGCGTGTCTTCGGCCGCGAGAAGCGTTCGTTCATCGACTAGGCGGCGGCGCCCGCGGCCTGTTGCACGCACTGCGTAATCAAGGGGTCGAGGTGACGCCCGGACGTGGCTCTCAGCCGGGGCAACGGATCGCACCCTGCGGTCTTGCCATTCCCGCAAATCGCCGCACACATGATCCGCTGAACAGACAAGCGGGGCTGGCATGCAATTCAGAAACATCTGCCTGGCGGCCATCGCCGGACTTGCACTCTCAGCCTGCGAAGCGCCGGGCAGCCGCAGCAGCGACGAGGCGGCTCAGTTGCCGATCGCCGATCCGTTCCCCTCGACCTACAAGGCCTATCCGTCCCAGACCTTGCTGATTGCCAATGCGACCGTTATCGACGGCGCCGGCGCGCGAATCGAGAACGGCGCGGTCCTGATCGAAGACGGAAAGATCAAGGCGGTCGGCGCCGATCTCACCGCCCCGGAAGGCGCCGCCACAATGGACGCGCGCGGAAAATGGGTGACCCCCGGCATCATCGACAATCATAGCCACCTCGGCGCCTATCCGTCTCCTGGTGTCGACTCACACGGCGATGGCAACGAGATTTCCGGTCCGGTCACGGCGGAAGTCTGGGTCGAGCATTCGGTCTGGCCGCAGGACCCCGGGTTCACCCGCGCCCTCGCCGGCGGTATCACGTCCCTGCAGATCCTGCCGGGTAGCGCCAACCTGTTCGGCGGGCGCGGCGTGACGCTCAAGAATGTGCCGGCGCGCACCGTGCAGGCGATGAAGTTTCCCGGCGCGCCCTACACAATGAAGATGGCCTGCGGCGAGAATCCGAAGCGCGTCTACGGCTATGGCCGCGGCACCACGCCCGGCGGCGCGCCCTACTCGCGGATGGGCAATGTCGCCGGATACCGCGAAGCCTGGATCAAGGCGGCCGACTACAAGAAGCAATGGGACAAGTTCAATTCCGGCGGCGGCGACGCGCCCAAGCGTGACCTCGAACTGGAAACGCTCGCCGGCGTACTCAGCGGCGACATCCTCGTTCACATGCACTGCTACCGCGCCGATGAGATGGCCCAGATCCTCGATATCTCGAAGGAGTTCGGCTACAAGGTCGCGTCCTTCCACCACGCCGTCGAAAGCTACAAGATCGCCGACAAGCTGGCCGAATATGGCACCTGTTCGTCGATGTGGGCCGACTGGTACGGCTTCAAGATGGAGGCCTATGACGGCATCCGCGAGAATATCCCGCTGGTCCACAATGCAGGCGCCTGCGCCATTGTGCATTCCGACAGCGAAGTCGGAATCCAGCGGCTCAACCAGGAAGCGGCCAAGGCCTGGTCGGATGGCAAGCGTATGGGAATCGACATCCCGATCGAGATCGCCTGGCAGTGGCTGTCGCTCAATCCGGCCAGGTCGCTCGGCGTCGATGACCGCACCGGCACTCTCGCGCCCGGTAAGATGGCGGATGTCGTGATCTGGTCCGGCAATCCGTTCAGCAGCTATGCCAAGGCCGAGAAGGTCTATGTCGACGGCGCCCTTATGTTTGACCGCGATGATCCGGCCAGCCAGTCGGTGATGGATTACGAACTTGGCCAACCCGGCGAAGGAGACCGCAAATGATCCGCCACCTTTTTCTCGGTCTCGCAGCGCTCGGCGCCGCCTCGCTCGCCGCCGCCCAGCCTGTTGC
The DNA here is from genome assembly GCA_041744615.1 of Hyphomonas sp. Lineage (GTDB taxonomy): Bacteria > Pseudomonadota > Alphaproteobacteria > Caulobacterales > Hyphomonadaceae > Hyphomonas. The sequence continues at coordinate 3,095 of JBGTKN010000568.1, forward strand.
GCTGTATGGCGACACAGTCTGGACCGGCACAAGCCAGGGCACGATCACCAACGGCGTGGTGGTCATCAATGACGGCCGCATCGTCTCGGTCGGTCCGGCACCGGCCGCCGTGCCCGCCGGTGCCACCGAAATCCGCGCTGAATGGATCACACCGGGCCTTATCTCCGCCTTCTCGCGCACTGGCCTGTCGGAAGTCAGCGGTGTCGCCGCGACCAATGACGCCGGCGCCGGCAGCTCCGCCTTTTCCGCTGCTCTTAACGGCGCCGACGGTTTCAACCCGGATGCCACTCCCGTCGCGATCACCCGGCTCGAAGGGTTCACCCGCCTCGCGGTTGCGCCCTCGGCTAGTTCCAAGCTCTTTGGTGGCCAAGGCTTCCTCGCCGACACGACCGGCCTCAACGGCAGCATCTTCGGCGAGCGCGCCTTTGCCTACATCGTGCTCGGCGAACGCGGCGCCTCCCTGTCCGGGGGATCGCGTCCGGCCGCCTGGGCGGCGCTGCGCGGCG
>JBGTKN010000569.1:0-4152 GCA_041744615.1 Hyphomonas sp.
GATGGGCCGGTCCAAGCGCTATGCGATGCTGGTCGAGGATGGCAAGGTCACGCTGCTGCATGCCGAGGAAAGCCCCGGAACCTGCGACGTCTCGGCAGGTGAGGCGTTGCTGGCAGCGATGTGATGGATGGGGGCGCGCTGTCGGCTACGCTGACGGTGCGGGTGGCGAGCCTCGCCGTTCCTTTGTCGAAACTCTCCGGCCTGAAGCCTGGTGCGACGCTGCTGCTGGGTGTGCCGGCGGACCAGCCGATCGAACTGATCTCGGGCGGCGATGGCGGGATCAAGGTCGCCGAGGCCGAGATCGGCCGCCGGGGCGGGCGAATCGCGCTGCGTATCACCCGTCGGAGCTCGGCGCTGGGGCCGTCTATTCGCGCGACTGCCTGACGAATTCCGCCTCGATCTCGATAAGCACGTCATCGGAGATCAGGCCGGCATATCTGTCCACACCAAATGCAGCTCGGCTGATCGGCAGGGTTGCCGAAAAGCCCACGACATCGGCGCCGCGCAGTCGGTCAAAGGCGCTGCCGTTCAACCGTGCACGGATGATCACCGCCTGCGTCTTGCCCTTTAACGTAAGATCGCCGCTGATGTCGGCCTCGTTCTCGCCGACGATCTTCAGGCCATAGGTCTTGAACGTGGCCTGCGGGAAGGTCCCGGCGTCGAGCCAGTCCGGGCCCATCAGTTCGGCGGCGAATTCCGGATTGGCGAGATTCAGTGAGGTCATGTCGACAATGGCGGTGACCGTTGCCGATTCCGGGCTCGCCGGATCACCGGCCAGGCTCGCCTCGAACCGCTCGAATCGGCCGACATAGGTCGAGAAGCCCAGATGGTCTATCTTAAAGAGGATGGAGGCATGCGCCTTGTCGAGCGCGTAATCGCCCGCCGGAACGCTGGCGGGAGCCGCCTGCAGGTCCGGCTTCAGCACCGCAGCTGCCAGTGAATTGCACGAAGCCAGTGCGAGCATCGATCCCGCACAAACCGCAGCAAGCCCACTGCGTTTTACGCCTTCTTGCCTGCAAGCCATGCATCCACCGTTTCTTCCAGCACCGCCAGCGGCACCGCGCCGTCTCGTAGCACGATATCGTGGAATTCGCGAATGTCGAACTGGTTACCCAGTTGCGTACGCGCGCGTTCGCGTAGTTCGACGATCTTCAGCATACCGATCTTGTAGGCCGTCGCCTGGCCCGGCATCACGATGTAGCGCTCGATCGCCTTCTCGCAGTCGCCCTTCGGGTTTGGCGTGTTATCCATGAGATACTGGATCGCTTGTTCGCGTGTCCATTGCTTGTCATGCAGCCCAGTATCGACGACGAGACGGGCGGCGCGCCAGATTTCCATCGCAAGTCGGCCAAAGTCCGAGTACGGATCGGAATAGTAGCCAAGCTCCTTGGGCACGAGTTCCGAATACAGGCCCCAGCCTTCAGAATAAGCGGTGTAGCCGCCAAACTTGCGGAAGCTCGGAATACCTTCCAGTTCCTGCGCGATGGCGATCTGCATATGGTGGCCCGGAATGCCTTCATGGAAGGCGAGTGCCTCCAGCTGATAGGTCGGCATATCGGCCATGGAATAGAGATTGGCGTAATAGATACCCGGACGACTGCCATCCGGGGCGGGGCGCGAATAAAAGGCCTTGCCAGCGGACTTCTCGCGGAAAGCTTCGACCGCCTTCACTTCCATATCTGCCTTGGGAAAAGTGTTGAACAGTTTCGGCAGGTCGGCTTTCATCATCTCGATCGCGGCCACGGCTTCAGCGAGATACTCGGCTTTTCCTTCCTCGGTTTCCGGCTTGTAGAAGCGCGGATCGGTCCGCATGAACTCGAAGAAATCCTGAAGGCTGCCGTCGAAACCGACCTCAGCCATGATCGTCTGCATTTCTCCGTGTATGCGCGCGACCTCGTCGAGGCCGATCCGGTGGATCTCGTCGGCTGTCAGGTCGGTGGTCGTCATCTGCGCGAGGCGGTTGTTGTAATAGGCTGCGCCATCGGGAAGTTTCCAGGCGCCGTCCTCGGTGGTGGCGATCGTCTGCTGGCGGACGAGCTCGGCGATTGCGGCTTCATAGGCCGGGCCAACGGCGTTTTTCAGCGCCTCGGCGGCGCGGGCGGTAAGGTCAGCGGCCTGCTCTTCGGTGATCGAGCTGTTGGAGGCGAGCGCCGCGATCTTGCCGCGGATGTCCTCCATCAACGGACTGTCGGCCTCACCGGCGAAGGGATGGCCGGTAATCACACTGCGTGCGTCCGACAGCACGTATTCATAAACGAATGCAGGCGGCTGGATGCCCTTGCCGGAGGCTTCCATCGCATTGGCAACATGCTGGCCAAGATAGGCAGGCACGCCTTGAAGCCGCGCAATATAGGCTTCGGCGTCGGAGGCGCTGGCAACCTTGTGCTGGTTGATCAGGAAGGCCGGAATGCCGGACTGGACGCCGAACATCTGATTGAACGTGTAGGAATGGCCACGGAACGGAAAGGCGGCTTCGGCGCGCTCAAGCTGGTATTCGGCGAGGCGCCAGGACAGCTGCGTCTGGTGGTCGAGCTCATTATAGTCGAACAGGGCTTTCATCTCGGCCACATCGGCGCGTTGGAACTCAAGTTCGGCCAGCTCGAAAGCGTCCGAGGCGTCGGTCCACTCGCTGTAACGATCCTTGATGCCGAGATAGGTCTGGCGCATCGGGTCCCGGGCGACGGCCTCGTCGAACTTCTGCTCGAACCAGGCGTTCAGGCGCACCGATTCGGTGCTGATCGCCTCGGCGGCATAGGCTTGGCCGGCCGCTTCACGGTGGACCGGCGCTGCGCACGCAGCGGCGGATCCGAGAAGCGCGATGGCGAGGGCGGAACGCAGTAGGGTCATGAGCCGAATCCTGTTTTGTTCAGACAGTTGTCACCATGTGTCTTAACGGTATTTTCGGATTCGTTAACCTTTCACGTGCGAGAACGGGGTATCCATGAAAGTCCTGTGCGCGGCGTTGACTGCGCCGGGGCATTCGCGCTTCCGGCAGCAGGCCGGGTCAATTGGCGGTAGACTATGAAAAAAGATTCAGAAGCCTTTGATTTGTCTCAGATCCTGGGTGGATCGGACGACGTAGGCACAGGCACGGGTAGTCCGGCAGGGCGCAAGGTCGACCTGCTGCAGCTCGGCTTCTGGGCCTGTCTCCTCCTGTCGATAGCCGCCGCCAGCGTCTCGCTCGCGCGCCCGCATGCGTCCGGCGCGACCGGATCGATCCTGCTGATCACCATGGCATCGGGCGGCCTTGTCTTTCTCCTGTGGACTGTTCGCGGCGCCGGCCGGTTCATCGGCCTGTTTCCGGAACGGGGCGCTGCCGCGCGCTTCACCGATGCTGCGGCTCCCCGTTTCCCGTGGATCGAAGCCCTCGACGAGGCCGTGTTGGTGACCGAGCCGGGCGGCGCGCCGGTGGCTGCAAACCCTGCCTTTGACGAACTCGCCGCGATAGCGCTGATCACGGCGCCCAGCGAATCGGGCCCGGTCACCGTTGATCGCCTGTTTGGCGCCAATCCCGGCCTTGCCGCTCCGGTCTACCGACTGTCGAAAGCCGCCAAAGCCGGCATTCGCCGCCGCGAACTTCTGCCGATGGTCGCTCTCGGCGCTGAGCAAGTGCCCGCGCAGTTCGAAGTCACTGTCGCCCCGCTCCCACGCGGGCGCGTCCTCTGGCGCATACGCCGTATTGCCGGCCAGCTCGAAGCGACCGGCGCCGCCGACATGAAATCGCTGTATGTCGAGGACGCCCCGATGGGCTTCTTCGCAGCGCGCCCGGACGGCACCATCACCTATGCGAACAATTTCCTGCGCGAGCTCCTCGGCCTGCCGGAGACCGCCAAGAATGTCCGGCTTGACGACATCATGCGTCCCGAATTCGTCAAGCTGCTGGGCCGCGACCGCAAGACCGGCGCACCCGGCCGCGCTGATATCCAGCTACGCGCCCGCGACGGCGTCGAAATCCCGGTACAGGCGATCACGACCTGGTCGGGCCGCGGCGCCGATGCCAATGGCCGCACCATCCTGCTGCCGAGCCCTCAGATGCTGAACGGCGACGGTGACCGTTTCGCTCTGCAGGGCGCTTCGCGTCCGATGCGGGCGGACGGCGATCCGATGTTCGACGATGCGCCGTTCGGCGCTGTTCGCCTCGACGGCGACCGC
>JBGTKN010000570.1:0-1731 GCA_041744615.1 Hyphomonas sp.
GGCAGCCTGTCGGACGATCCGGCCAGCGGCGAGCCCGTGTTCGGCGGCATCATCCTGGACGTGACCGACCGCAAGCAGGCCGAGGACCGGGTGCGCGCCGCCGAACGGCGCCTGCGCGCCGCGATCGAGGGTTTTGCCGGCCCCTTCGCACTTTGGGATTCGCGCAAGCGTCTGCTCTACTGGAACCGTGCTTTCGCAAGTGATTTCGGGCTGCAGGACACCCTGCGCGCCGGCATGGGTCACGAGACGATGCAGATCGCACGGGCGGGCGCGGTCCTGGTCGAGCGACAGTCGTCGGAAGACAGCCGCACTACCCTGCTGGCCCTGCGTTCGGGGCGCTGGCTGAAGATGGTTGAGCGTCCGACCCCGGATGGCGGCCTGCTGACCGTCGGCGTCGATGTCACAGAAAACATCCGCAACGAGGAAGAACTTAAGAGGCAGCAGGAGAAGATGAAGCGCGCCGCGCTCGATCTCCAGCGTTCGGAAGGCAAGGCGGAGGCGCTGTCGCGCAAGTATTCCGAGGAGAAGGCGAAAGCCGAACACGCCGCTTTCACCAAGTCTGCCTTCCTTGCCAACATGAGCCACGAGCTGCGCACACCGCTGAACGCCATCATCGGCTTCTCCGAGATCATGATGAACGAACTGGCCGGCCCGCTGGGCCATGTGTCGTACAAGGACTATTCGCGTGACATCCTGATGTCCGGCCAGCACCTGCTCGACATGATCAACGATATTCTCGACATGGCGAAGATCGAAGCCGGCAAGATGACGATCACGCCGCAGCCGATCGATCCGGTCGATCCTGTGGACGCGGCCATGCGGATGATCCGCCGCAAGGCCGAGGAGAAAGAGATCGAGCTGATCCTCGACGCCGCACAAAACCTGCCGGACATCGACGCCGACCACCGCGCGATCCGCCAGATGGTCCTGAACCTTGTCTCCAACGCAATCAAGTTCACCGACCGGGGCGGCCGGATCACGGTTCGGGTCGAACAGCGCGGCCCGGAAATCTACTTCGGCGTCACCGATACCGGCATCGGCATTCCAGCGGAGGACATCTCCCGCCTGGGCCAGCCGTTCGAACAGGTCTCCAAGACAAAGGACCGCAATACCGACGGCACGGGACTCGGTCTCGCACTGACCAAGTCCTTCGCCGAAATGCATGGCGGGCGGCTGACGCTGTCCTCGATTTATGGCGAAGGCACGACCGTATGCTTCTACCTGCCCATCGGCGGGCCCGGTTCGCTCGGCGAGCAGGTCATCGCGCGCGGCGCGGCCTAGTCACGGACGCAGGTTCCAGCTCAGGATGCGCGCGCCATCGGACGTGGCTTCGATCTCGCCCCAGGCGCCGGTCTTCAGTTTGCGGTCGAGCCCGTCCGGCGCCGCGTCCACCACATCCGGCAGGAAGCGTGCGGTGCCGTTGCTGGTGACGACGAGAATGTTTGCGTCGTGCGTCAACGTACCGATGTCCTTCAGCAGCGCGGCCCATCCCGCACGCATTGCTTTCGAATCGACAAGCCAGCCCGGAGGCGGCGTGCCGAGTTCGTCCCAGGCTTTGAGCGCCGCGTCGCCCAACCGGGCGTCAACAGCCGCTTCCGGCTGGTTCTCGTCCGGGCCATAATCGATTTCGCGCAGGAAGCTTCTTATCAGCAGGGCCGGCCCACCCGTCCGTGTACCGAGGATCGCGCGCGCCGTGGCCCGCGTACGCTCCAGCGGCGAAGCGAGCGCGGC